>JBOGFU010000207.1:0-5248 GCA_050743545.1 Acidimicrobiales bacterium
GGGCGAGAGCCCCGGGCGCGTCGTCGTTACGCTGACCCCCGTGAGCGACGCACGACGGCCCCGACTCCCGCTGATTGGCGTGATCGTCACCATCGCGTCGGTGTGGTGGTTCGCGCTGCGCCCGCGACGCCACGGTCGACGCGACCCGCGCCGTTAGCGTGAGGCCGATGGCCTCCGCGTCGTTCGCCCCGCTACGGCACCGGAGCTTCGCCCTCGCGCTCTCCTCGTCGTTCGTGTCGTCGACCGGGACGTGGATGCAGTCGGTCGCGCTCGGGGTCTACCTGACCGAGACGACCCACAACCCGCTGTGGTTGGGCCTGCTCACCGTCGCCGCGTGGTCACCGAGCATCGTTGGCTCGCCCCTCGGTGGGGTCGTGGCCGATCGCTGGAACCGCCAGCGATGGATCCAGGCCAACAACCTGATCATGGCGGCGACCGCCACCGCGCTCGCCGCGGTCGCGCTGGCCGGCGACCTCACGCCTCGACTCGCGGTGGTGCTCGCGATTGTGGAGGGGCTCTGTAGCTCCGCGTCGTGGCCGGCGTGGCAGTCGATGCTCCCCGACCTCGTCGAGCGCGACGAGGTCCTCGCCGCGGTGTCGCTGTCGTCGGCGCAGTTCAACATGGGCCGCATCATCGGACCGCTGCTCGCGGGGGTGGCGCTCGCGCTCGGGTCGCCGGCGGCGTGCTTCGCGGCCAACGCCGCGTCGTTCGTGGTCGTCGTCGTGGCCTTCGCCTTCGTGAGGTCGCCGCATCGGCCACCCCCGGTCGCGCGGGCGCGACCACTGCGCGACCTCGCCGACGGCGCGCGCGCCGCGTGGGCGGTGAGTGGCTGCCGCTACCCGATTGTCGCGATCGCCGCGGTCGCGCTCACGCTCTCGCCGTTCATCGCGCTGGTCCCGGCGATGGCGATTGAGGTCCTGCACTCGGGTCGGGTCGGCACGTCGTGGCTGGTGACCGCCCAGGGGGTGGGCGCGGTCGTCGGCGCGGTCACCCTGCCCGGCCTCGCGCGCCGAACGTCGCGACAGTTCGTGCTGCGCCTATCGCTGTGGTCGGCGGTGGGCTTCGAGGCCCTCTACGGGGTCGCGCCCGACCTCGGGCTCGCGATGGCCGCGCTGCTCGTGGTGGGTGGCGCCTACGTGGGCGTTCTCACCGGGCTCAACACCTCGGTCCAGCTCCACGCCCCGGTGCGCGAACGCTCGCGCATCCTCTCGCTCTACACGCTGTCGCTGTCGGTCGCCTACCCAGTGGGCGCGCTCGTCCAGTCGGCGCTCGCGCGCTCGATGGGGGTGCGCGAGGTGACCGAGCTCGGCGCGGGCGCGCTCGGCGTCGGCCTCGTCGTGGTGAGCATCGTCGCGCCGCGGGTGTGGGGTGACCTGGGCGCGCCCGGATCGGTCCCCGCGGGTTTGCTGGCAGACTGACGTCATGTCCTTTACCGCCATTAACCCCGCCACCGAAGAGGTTGTCGCCGAGTACGCGGCCCACGGACCCGAGCAGGTCGAGGCCGCGCTCGCGCGCGCGAGCGCGGCGTTCGAGGAGTGGAGCGCGCGCCCCATCGCCGAGCGCGCCGCGCTCATGGTGCGCGCCGCCGAGCTCATCGAGGGCGAGCTGCCCGTGATCGGTGAGCTCCTCACGTCCGAAATGGGCAAGACCTTCGCCGCGGCCAAGGCCGAGGCCGCCAAGTGCGCGATGACGATGCGCTACTACGCCGAGCACGCCGCGTCGATCCTCGCGCCCGAGCCGATCGCCACCAAGGCCGCGCGTAGCGGGGTGCGATTCGAGCCCCTCGGCCCGATCTTCGCGGTGATGCCCTGGAACTACCCCCTCTGGCAGGTCGTGCGCTTCGCCGCCCCCGGGCTCATGGCGGGCAACGTCGCCCTGCTCAAGCACGCGTCGAACGTGCCCGGGTCGGCGAAGTACCTAGAGGACCTCTTCACGCGCGCGGGCATGCCCGCGGGGGTGTTCACCACTCTCTTCATCAGCCACGAGCTCGCCGACCGCGTCATCGCCGACGGCCGCGTGCGCGGCGTGACCCTCACCGGCTCGGAGGGCGCGGGCCGCGCGATCGGCGCCGCCGCGGGGCGAGCCCTGAAGAAGTGTGTACTCGAGCTCGGCGGCTCGGACGCCTTCATCGTCGGCGCGCACGCCGACCTCGACCTCACCGTGCCGATGGCGGTCACGGGGCGGATTCAAAACAACGGGCAGTCCTGCATCGCGGCCAAGCGATTCCTGGTGGTGGCCGACGTCGCCGACGCGTTCGTGCCGCGCTTCGTCGAGGCGATGGCCGCGGTCACGATGGGTGACCCGATGGAACCGGCGACGGCCCTCGGCCCCCTCGCCACGCGCGCCCAGCGCGACCAGCTCGCCGAGCAGGTGGCCAAGTCGGTCGCCGCGGGCGCGACCGTGCTCGCGGGCGGCGAGGCCCCCGACGGGCCGGGCTTCTTCTACCCGGCGACCGTCCTCACCGACGTGCCCAGTGACTCGCCGGCGGGCTGCGAGGAGCTCTTCGGCCCGGTCGCGGTCGTTCAGGTCGTCGCCGACCTCGACGAGGCGATTCGCGTCGCCAACGACTCGCCGTGGGGCCTCGGCGCGTCCATCTGGTCGAGCGACGACGCCGAGATCGAGGCCGCGCTGGGCGGGCTCGAGGCCGGGATGGTCTTCGCCAACTCGATCGTGGCGTCGACCCCCGAGCTGCCCTTCGGCGGGATCAAGGACTCGGGCTTCGGGCGAGAGCTCTCGGTCTACGGGATGCGTGAGTTCACCAACGCCAAGACGTACTACGTGGCGTGAGCGCTCGGTACTACTTCGACCACGCGGCGTCCGCGCCTCGGCGCGACGACGTGGCCGACGCCATGGCGCGCTGGGAGCACGGGGTCGTCGCCAATCCCTCCGGGAGCCACCGCGCCGCGCGCGAGGCCCGTCGCGCGGTCGAGGAGGCCCGCGAGGAGGTCGCGTCCTTCGTCGGCGCCGCGCCGCGCGAGGTCGTCTTCACCGGTGGGGGCACGGAGTCGTGCCACCTGGGCGTCGTCGGCGTCGCGCTGAGCCATCGCCGCGCCCACGCGTCCACGTCGGTGGTCGTGTCGGCGGTCGAGCACCACGCGGTGCTCGACGCGGCGTCGTGGCTCGAGCGAGTCGCGGGCGTGAGCGTGACGCGCGTGGGCGTCGACGGAGACGGGGTCGTTGACCTCGACGCGCTCGCCGCGGCCGTCGGAGCCGACACCGCGGTGGTGAGCGTCATGACGGCCAACAACGAGACCGGGGTCTGTCAGCCGGTCGACGCGGTGAGCTCGATCGCCAACGCCCACACCCCCGGCGGCGCACCCCTGCACACCGACGCGGTCGCCGCGGCGCCGTGGCTGCACCTGCCCACGGTCACCGCGACCGCGGCGCTGGTGTCGATCTGCGCGCACAAGATCGGTGGCCCGGTCAACTCCGGGGCGCTCGTGGTGCGCGAGGGGGTCTGCCTCGACGCGCTCGTGCCGGGCGGGGGACAGGAGCGCGGGCGTCGCGGGGGCACGGTCGACGTCGCCGCCGCGGTCGGGCTCGCCGCCGCCGCGCGCGCGACCGCGAAGGACCTCACCGAGGTCCACGAGCGAGTCGGCGACCTCCAGGAGCGCCTCGTCGCCGCGTTGGCGCTGCTCCCCGGCGCGCGCGTCACCGGGCTCGGCGCGTTGCGCTTGCCCGGCACGGTGCACGTGACCTTCGAGGGCGTCGCCAGCGACGAGCTCCTCTTCCTGCTCGACCAAGGCGGGGTCTACGCGTCGGCCGCGGCGAGCTGCTCGAGCGGCGCGGTCGAGCCGAGCCACGTGCTCGCGGCGATGGGGGTCGACCCCGCTCGCGCTCGTGGCGCGCTGCGCCTGTCGATGGGCGCCGAGACGACCAGCGACGACGTGAGCGCCGTGATCGCCCTCGTCGCGGGGGCGGTGCACCGACTGCGCGCCGAGTCCTAGGCAACACCCGGCTGGCAGACTGGGACGATGGACGTCCTGGTCGCGATGAGCGGGGGCGTCGACTCGTCGGTCGCGGCGGCGCGCCTGGTCGACGAGGGTCATCGCGTGGTCGGCGCGACCCTGCGCCTGTGGGGCGGCGAGTCCGACACCGGGTGCTGTTCGGTGGCCGACGTCGACGACGCTCGGCGGGTCTGTCACGTCTTAGGTATCGACCACCACGTGTTCAACTACGCCGAGGAGTTCGAGCGCGACGTCATCGAGCCCTACGTCGCGTCCCACGCGATGGGCCGCACGCCCAACCCGTGCATCGAGTGCAACCGTCGAGTGAAGTTCGACCTGCTCGCCGACCGAGCGCGACGGCTGGGTTTCGGCGCGCTCGCGACGGGCCACCACGCGCGAGTCGTGACGCGCGGCGGCGTGCGGCGCGTGGCGCGTGGCGCCGACGCCGCCAAGGACCAGAGCTACGTGCTCGGACACCTCAGCGCGCGTCAGCTCGAGGGCCTGTCGTTCCCCGTCGGTTCGCTGACCAAGGACGAGGTGCGCGCCGAGGCGCGCGCGCGGGGGCTTCGCACCTGGGACAAGCCCGATAGCCAGGACGTCTGCTTCATCTCGTCCCAGACGGGTCGCGCGGCGTTCCTCGCGGCGCGGCTCGACCTCACCGCGGCGACCGTGGTCGACGTCGACGACGGGGTGATCGGCGAGGTGGCCGCGGCCGAGCTAGTGACCGTGGGCCAGCGACGGGGCATCGCGCGCGCGAGCCACGGCGAGGCGCGATTCGTCGCGCGCGTCGACGTCGCGGCGGCCCGCGTGGAGGTGGGTCGGCTTCGCGCGGTGACCGTTGACGCGCTGGGGGTCGAGCCCGGGTCGCTGTCGGGCGGGCCCTTTGGCGTCGCGACCGCGGTGTGGGCGCAGTGGAGCGCCCACGGCGAGGCCCGTGCGGCGACGTTGGTCGATGGACCCTGGCGACTCCTGCTCGACGAGCCGGCGCGCCCGGTCGCCCCGGGCCAGAGCGTCGTGCTCTACGACGCGCACGAGCCCGACGTCGTGGTCGGCGCGGCGGTGGTCGCCGCGCGGTGACCACGCCGGCCGAGCGCGTCGCGCAACTGCGCGCCCAGATCGAGCGTCACAACGTCGCCTACTACGTCGACGACGCGCCCGAGCTGCCCGACGCCGACTACGACGCGCTGGTGATCGAGCTGCGCCGCCTCGAGGCCGACCACCCCGAGGTCGCCGCCGACGACTCGGTGAGCCACGCCGTCGGCGCGCCGGCGTCGCCGACCTTCAGCGCGGTGGCCCACGCG
>JBOGFU010000208.1:0-6257 GCA_050743545.1 Acidimicrobiales bacterium
CGACCCTCAGGATTGAGGGGCGGTGGGGCCGGTGCTGGGGGAGCGACGCGTGGTCGTTGAGCCAATGCACGAGAGCCGACTCCTCGCCCGCGACGTATCGGTGCGGGGGGGTGTGGAGTTCGAAGGCCGGCCCCCGGCCCGAGCGGCGCTCGCGCTCGTGGATCGCCCGCTGGACGTGGTTGACGAGCACGCGGTTCTCGCGCGAGACGCACACCGCCACGCGACGCGCGTCGACCGCGGTGGCCAGGAGCTCGGCGCCGTCGAGCACGAGGTGAGGATTGGTGGCGAGCAGCGTGGCGTCTTTGTGCGACGCGGGTTCGCCCTCCATGGCGTTGACCACCATGAGCTTGTGATGGCCGCGCTGCTCGCGAATGAGCTTGGCCTTGCGCCAGGTGGGGAAGGCCGCTCCGCCGCGACCGACGAGTCCGGCGGCCTCGAGGTGCTCGAGGACTGTCCCCGCGGGGCGGGCGGCCTCAAAGAGCTCCTCGTGCTGGGCCAGTGTCAGTGGCCGCCCCGACGACCCGGCGAGCAGGCGCGGCAGGCTACGCGCCGCGATCATCGCGCACCTCGAGGGCGTTCGCGCCGCGCGGCGGAGGGCCGGGCCGGTGCGGCGAGCGGTGACAGCGCGGTGCGACCCGCGGCGCGGGTCGGACGGCCGATGACTCGACCGACCCCCGCGGCGGCTCCGGTCGCCGCGCACAGCGCGACGAGGGCGAGCCCCCAGCCGTGACGCGCGTCGGTGCCCGTGAGGTAGGCGTGCACGAGCGCGGTCGCGAACGCGAGCCAGCCGAACCAGTGAAGGAAGCGCCACGTGGTCACGGCGATCCGCGCCTTGGCGAGCGAGGAGATCCACACCGCGAGCATGAGGTCGATGGCCACCGCGCCCACTCCGACCGCGACCCGGCGGTAGGCCGACGTGAGGGGGACGAAGATCGAGAGCGGCCCGGTGGGCACGTAGTTGTCGACGACGGTCGTCGCCACGTGGATGGCGAGGAAGACGAAGGCGACGACGCTGACCGAGCGGTGAAGCTCGTTGAGCTCGAATCGACCGACGCGCGCGCCGCCCACGCGGGTCGCGACGAGGGCGCCCAGGGCGACAACCATCGTGAAGAGCACGAGCGAGACGAGCCCCGTGGCTCGCGTTGAGTACCACAGGTAGGGCGACGTGAGGGCGGTCACGCCACGACGTCCTCGGGCCATCCGCCGACGTACTCGACGCCGCCGTCGCGGCGCACGAGCCGCGCGCTCCACCCGGCCTGGGCGACGTGGTACGGGGCGTCGTCGTCCCACAGCAGCGACGCGGTGGCGAACGCGTTGGCGGTGACGCAGTCGGCCGCGGACACGGTCGCGGTCGCGTAGGACCCGCTCGCACTGCGACCCGTGCGCGGGTCGACGATGTGGTTGACCGTCGCGCCACCGGATCGCCAGGTGCGCGTCGTCGCCGAGCTCGTCGCCACACCGCCCTGGACGCTCACGCGAGGCTCGTGCCCGGTGAGGTTCAGGGTGTCGGCGACGGCGATGGCCCAGGGTCCGTCGGGACCCGACCCGCGCACCGCGACGTCGCCGCCGATCTCGACGACTACGCCGCCGCGAGCGGCGAGCTCGTCGGCGACGAGGTCGCAGACGAGTGCCTTGGCGCTCGCGCCCAGGTCAATCGCGGTACCGCTCGCGAGTCGAACCGTGCGGGTCACGGGGTCAAAGTCGATCGCGCCCACCCCGGGGGCCGGGGCGACCTGGCGCGCGGGCGAGTCGGGTCGGCTCGCGACCTCGTCGTAGTCGGTGTCGTAGCCAAGGGCCACGAGCGACGGCAAGATCGTGGGGTCGCACAGCCCACCGGTCAGGCGCTCCGAGCGCAGCGCGGCCGCTAGCGCGAGGCAGAAGACGTCGCTGACCTCCACGGTCTGGCCGGCTCGTCGATTGAGCGTGGTGAGCTCGGAGTCGTCACGGAACCGGCTGCACGCGCGTTCGACCTCGCCGACCCAGTGCCACAGCCGTTCGCTCGCGAGGTCCAGGTCATCGTCGCGCTCAGTGGCGATGGTGCCCGAGAGACCCCAGGTGAGGAACCTCATCGCGCTAGTGGCAGACGCGCTTGCCCGAGGGAGATGTCGTGCAGACCGTCGTGACCGTGACCGGCACCGTGGTCGGTGGGACGAAGGTCGTCGCCACGGGCGGCGGGCTGGTCGTGGCCGTCGTCGACGGGGGGGCGGTCGTGACCGGCGCCAACGTGGTCGTGGGCGTCGTCGTCGCGACGCCCGAGCCCAACGACGAGCTCGTCGCGGGAGCCCCGCTCGCGGGCACGGCTGTTTGCCCGACCGGCGCGGTCGACGACGCGGTGACCTTGCCCGGGGTCGGCGTCGTCGAGGGCGGCGCGGACACCGGTGGTGGTGACGACGCGGTCGATCCCGACGACGACGTGGGCGCTCGACTCGCGGTCGTGGTCGGGGGTGGCGGGGGCGTCGCCGCGCCCGACGAGGAGATGGTCGCGGAGTGGGCGAGGTTGGCCACGAAGAGTCCCGACGCGAGCCCCGATCCGAGGAAGAGGCTCTGCGTGAGCTGGCGCACGCGGCTCAAGCGCCGTCGTCGCTCGCGTTGGTAGTGAGGGGGGCGAACCATAGGCGTGGACTATCGGCGGCCAGTCTGCCAGTGCGGCGCCAACGCCCGCGCCGTAGTCCGAGCTGATCGCGGCGGAGTGTTCGAAAGTTGTGGCCCGGTTGGTTCCTACGTGCGACGTGGTTTTGCGTGCGAGCACTCGCGGCGGCTCCACGTCGGGTCTCAGTAGCAGGTGACGGTGCCCGACGGCGACGTCGTGCAGACGGTCGTCGTCGTCACCGGCACGGTTGACGGCACCGTGGTGGCCGCGGCGCTGGACTGCGCCGTGGCCGGGCTGGACGTCGTGGTCGTGGTCGCGTGGGTCGACGCGGCCGGCACCGTGGTCGTCGTCACGGCGTGGGCACTCGTGGCGGCGAATCCGACGAGCGCGGCCGACGTCGCCCCCGCGCCGACGAAGACCGTCTGGGTCAGTCGTCGAACGCGAGCGAAGCGTCGGTCGCGCTGCTGGGGGGTGCGGGGGTGGTGTTTCACGGTGTCCTTTGTCCGTCCAGTGTCGGCGACGGACGTAAGCGCGGGTCAGGCGCCACCTAAGAACTTCGTCAGAGTTGTGGGGTCTGCGCGGGGGTGACGGGCAGCGTCAGCGTAAAGCGAGCGCCCCCGAGGGTCGGGTCGGCGTCGACGCTGACGGTGCCCCCGATCTCCTCGACAACCTGGGCAACGATGGACAGGCCGAGCCCCGATCCGGGCAGCGACCGCGCCGACGCCGATCGCCAGAACCGATCGAACACATAAGGGCGGTCGACCGGCGCGATCCCCGGTCCGCTGTCGGCAACGACAACGGACCCGTCGGCGCTGGAGATGTGAACCCGACCGCCCGGCGGCGTGAACTTGACCGCGTTGGTCAAGAGGTTGGACACCGCGCGGACCAGTCGGTCCCGCCGGCCAAAGACGGTCGACGGCTCGATATCGGCGTCGATGACCACGTCCTTCACGCGGGCGTGCGTGCGAGCGGTGTCCACGCACTCGTCGACACACTCGTCGAGGCGAACCGCGACGAGTTGTCCCTCGCTGCGCTCGCCGCGCGCGAGCTCGCCGAGGTCGGCGACCAGCGCCGCGAGCTCGTCAACCTGGGCCACGACGTCGTGGGTGACCTGGCGCAGGTCGTCGTCACTGAGCTCGCGGGCGCGGGTGAGCACCTGCGCGTTGGTGCGCAACGAGGTGAGCGGGGTCCGCAGCTCGTGGCTCGCGTCGAGCACCAACTGGCGCTGGAGGGTCTGGCTGTTCTGCAACGACGACATCAAGCGGTTGAACACGCGTCGAAGGCGCCCCAGCTCGTCGGGTCCTCCCTCGGCGATCCGGTGCGACATGTCCGTTGTCTCGGCGACGTCCTCGATCTCGTTGGTGACGTCCTCGAGGGGCCGCAACGCGGCGCGCGCGATGAGCAGGCCCATCCCCAGCGCGAGCAACAGCCCGCCCGCGGCCACGATGAGCAGCGTGCGCACGAGCCGGCGCAGCTCGGCCTCCTGGCCGGTGACGTTGACCACGAGGAGCTCGGCGGAGGTCGTCTTGATCTGGCAGACCCCGGTCTCGCACCCCACGAGGGAGTCCTTGGGCAGGGGAACGACGAGCTCGCGGTAGTACTGGCTCGCGAGCGAGATCGTGCGAAGGGTCTTGGGGGAGTGGCCCTTGGCGATTGACAGGACGGTTGAGTCGATCGGGACGTTGGTGGGCTGGGAGGTCTGGCCCGAGGGCAGGACCAGGACGAAGTACGCCCCCGGCGACTCGTCGGGGTGGGCCCCCGTCTGGCTCGCCTGGATGAGCGACTCGTCCACCGAGTGGAAGAGCGCGCTGCGCGTCGTGACGAAGGACGCGAGGCAGGCGACGACGACCGCGACGGCGGCCACACCGACGGTGGCGGCGATGACCCGTGAGCGGAAGGTCACGTCGTGCGCAACGCGTATCCGACGCCGCGCACCGTCTGAATGAGACGTGACTCACCAGACTCCTCGAGCTTGCGGCGCAGGTAGCCGATGTAGACCGCGAGGGAGTTGGTGCCGGAGTCGAAGGTGTAGCCCCACACGAGGTCGAGGATCTGGTCGCGCGTGAGCACCTGACGTGGGTGGCGTAGGAAGAGCTCGAGCAGATCGAACTCAATCTTGGTCAGCGCGATCGAGCGCTCGGCGCGATGGACCTCGCGCGTGCCGGGGTTCATGGTCAGGTCCTCAAAGCGCAGCACGGCGTCGTCGCCGTCGCCGAATCCGTGTCGACGCAGCAGCGCGCGAAGCCGCGCGAGGAGCTCGGCGAGGTCGAAGGGCTTGACGAGGTAGTCGTCGGCGCCCGCGTCGAGCCCCTCGACGCGGTCGTTGACCGCGTCGCGCGCGGTGAGCATGAGGATTGGCGTCGAGTCCCCGGCGCGCCGGATCCGCCGGCAGACCTCGAGTCCGTCGATGTCGGGCAGCTGTAGGTCCAGGACGATGACGTCGGGTGCGCGCAGCTGGACGGACTTGAGCGCGCTGAGGCCGTCTTCGAAGAGGTCGACGTCGTAGTTCTCCATGCGCAGCGCCCGTCCGAGCGCCGAGCGGATCGCGGCGTCGTCGTCGACGATGGCGACGTAGGAAGGGCTGGCACTGGTCGTCACGGCGGTCTTCTCTCGATGGGCTAACCGAGTGTGTCGGCTAGGGATTAATCATCCCCAGACATTCTGTAAGAATCTTCGAAGATTGTCATACACCGTGGTGGCGGGTAGTTCAATCGGCAGAACAGCGGACTTTGGATCCGAAGGTTGGAGGTTCGAGCCCTCCCCCGCCAGCCACTCGTTGGGTGACGCCCTCGCCACCGCGGGCGCCGTGCCGCCGGGAGCGCTAGCGCTCGAGGACGCGGCGGAGTATCTCGGCGAGCGCGAGCGGGGCGTCGCCCTGTACCGAGTGGCCCGCGCCCTCGACGAGCTCGATCACCGCGTCGGGTCGTCGCGCGAGGAATTCGCTGACGTCGGCGTCGTCGACCATCGACGTCGGCCCCATCGCCCGCACGAGGGTCACCGGCTGGGTCGTCGTCGCGAGGCGCTCCCACAGGTCGCCCACGTCGGGCGCCGTGAGGGTCGACGCGGCGTGTTGCTGGTGTCGCCATACCCACGACCCGTCTGCTCGCTGGAGGGCGTTGTGCAATATCCCGCGTCGCAGCGACGACACCGTTCGACCCGGATGGTGCTCGACCGTGCGGGCTAGCAGCGAGTCAAAGTCGTCGAAGGTGGCGGGGCCATTGACGAAGTCGGTGACGTGGCGAGCCTTGTCGGCGTTGACGCCGGGGGTGATGTCGATCATCACGAGGGCGTCGACCAGGTCGGCGCGCTCCGCCGCGACGAGCAACGCCGTGAGCCCGCCCAGCGACATGCCTACCAGGGGCAGGGCCGCGGGGGTGAGCTGTTCGATGGCGCGAGCGACGTCGCGCGCGTGAGACTCGAGCCCGCTGGGACCGAAGGGCCCGGGGTCCGAGTGGCCGTGGCCGGGCAGGTCGAGCGCGAGCAGCGGTCGACCCAGGGCCAGGGCGACGGTGTCAAAGGTGTGCGCGTTCTGGGCGCCACCGTGCAGGAGGACCACCTCGGGCTCGGCGTCGCCCCACGCGAGCCCGCTCAGCTCGCGGAGCCCGTCGACCGCGACGTGGACCCGACGAACGGGAGGGACGGGTCCCGCGAGGCCCCACTCCTCGAG
>JBOGFU010000209.1:0-2454 GCA_050743545.1 Acidimicrobiales bacterium
GTCGTAGAGCGGCGTGCCGGGCAGGGGAGGCACGTGAGCCATCGCGATGAGGGGCTTCTTCACGTCCGGAAAGATCTGTGCGAAACGGGTCACGCCGCGCCTTCCTGTTCGTTTGTGCAGACTAAGACGACCTCGACCCCGCGCTCACGAAGCGCGCCGACCGCGGGGTGGTGGCCCGGCGCGTCGGTCACGACCACGTCGGCGGCCTCCAGCGACGCGACGCGCGCGAAGCAGACCCGGCCCAGCTTTGACGCGTCGGCGAGGACCACGACCCGCCGCACCGCGGCCAGCGCGGCGCGCTTGACCGCGGCATCATCCTCGGAGGCGTCGCTGAAACCCCGCTCGAGGTCGACCCCGCCGACGCCCATATATAAGGTGTCGCAGTTGTACTGGCGGAAGGCGTCGATCGCCATCGGCCCCACCATCGAGAGCTCGCCGGGACGCAGGGTCCCACCCGTCAGGATCGTGCCCACCCCAGGCTTGGCCGCGACCTCATTGGCAATCAGCAGGGAGTGCGTGACGACGGTGACGCTGAGGTCGGGGTTCAGCGCCCGGGCCATTGCAGCGGTCGTCGTCCCGATGTCGAGGATGATGGTCTCGCCCTCGCCCACCAGCCCCGCCGCGGCGAGGCCGATGGCGGCTTTGGCGCTGGCCTGAACCGACGCGCGCTGGTGAACCGGCGGGTCGTGAGCGCGGCTCTGAAGATAGATGGCTCCACCGCGCGCGCGGCGCGCGAGGCCCTCCTCCTCCAAGAAGTCAAGGTCGCGCCGGATCGTCATCTCAGACGTCCCGTAGGAAGCGGCGAGCGACTCGATGGAGGCCTCACCCTCGAGGCGGAGGCGCTCGGCGATCTCCATTCGGCGAGTCGTCGGGTTCACAACGCTACTGTATGTGAGAAACTAACATTTCGCGAGCCATTTCTGTCATTAAATCACACCAGACGCTCTCTCATGCTCGGACGCGGGCCCGGACCGCAATCGATCTCGCGCGCGAGGGCGCCGTGTGACGTGTGTGCTCTGGCTCTCTGTCGCCGCCGATGGAGACGGGCAGACCCGCTTCCCGGCCAAGATGTCGCGTCGATTGGCGCCGACGGCGACGACTCTCGATGACCGCGCGGTCACGGGCTGACGAGGGCCCCCTACCTACACTGACGAAATAGCTGTCTCAGAGGGGGTTCCCCTCGGATCCGGGGCGACACGACGTTCGCGTCGTGTGCTGACCGGGCTGTGCCTCGCGCTGTACGTGGTCGTGGCCGTCGTCATCTTCCTGCCCGCCTCCCCGTGGAGCGCCACCCGCGTGCCCACGGGGCCAATCGGCGGCACCGGCTTTGGCGACTCCGTCCAGATGTCCTGGTTCCTGGAGTGGACGCCCTACGCGATCCTGCACGGCCTCAACACGTTCCACACCGCGTTGATTGACTACCCCAAGGGCGTGGACCTGGCCAACGGGGGCTCGTCGTCGGCGTTGTTGGGCCTCGTCGCGTCGCCGTTCACGCTGACCCTCGGCCCCGTCGCCGCGTTCAACGTCATGCTGCGCCTGGCCCTCGCCAGCTCGGCGGGGTCGATGTTCCTGCTCTTGCGGAGGTGGTGCCGGTGGCCGATCGCGTTCGTCGGGGGCCTCCTCTTCGGGTTCGGCCCCTACATGACCACCGAGGCGCAGTCCCACCTCAACCTCGTCTTCGTCCCACTCTTTCCCGTCATGGTGTGGGTCCTCTACGACGTTCTCGACACCCGGCGCCGTCGACCGATCCTCATGGGCGCGCTGCTCGGCGGGTTGGTCGGCGCGCAGTTCCTCATCGACGCCGAGCTCCTCGCGATGTTCGCGGTGCTGGTGGCGGTGGGGCTCTGCGTCCTCGCCGTGGTCGAGCGGCGCCGCCTCCGCGCCCGCTTCATCGCCCTGGCGCTGGCGGCGGGCCCCGCGGCGGCCGTGGCGTTGGCCATCACCGGCTACCCCCTGTGGGAGATGCTCGTGGCCCCGGGCCACCTGGTCGGCACGGCCCAGCCCATCGACGTCCTCCAGCTCTACCGGGCCGACCTGCTCGGCCCGGTCGTGCCCACCGCGAGTCAGCTCCTTCACCTCGCCTCCCTCAGTGAAACGGCCCGACGATTCGACGCGGGCAACGCGACGGAGAACGCGTCGTACCTGGGGGTCCCGTTCATCGCGCTGGTCTCCTTCCTCGCCGTTCGGTTCCGGCGGGACCGGGTGGTGCTGGCGTCGTCGCTCCTCGGTCTCGCGGCGCTCGTGCTCTCGCTCGGGTCTCGCCTCACCGTCGACGGTCACGCGACCGGGCTGGCCCTCCCCGAGGCGCTCTTCACCCACCTGCCCCTCCTCGACAACGTCGTGCCGGCGCGTTTCGCCTTCGCGGCGACGCTCTTTCTCGTGATCGCGGTCGCCGTGGGCGCGGACCACGTCGCCGACTCGCTTCGCGCGGCCCGATCGCGAGCAGGGAGGGTG
>JBOGFU010000210.1:0-2198 GCA_050743545.1 Acidimicrobiales bacterium
GAGGAAGGCCTGCAGCGTGCGGACCTCGCTCAACAGCTCGTCGCCCGCCTTGGCGAGCGCGTCGTCGCTGAGGAGCCCGTGGGTGACCGCGAGGGCCCGCAGCGCGACCTGAAATGTCACGAACCACGCCCACGCCTCGGCGTCCGTGAGGAACTCCTCGTTGAGTGTCGCCACCGCGAGCTCCGCGTTGGTCGCGAGCGCCTGCTGTCGCGTCAACGCCGCCACGGGGTCGTCCTGGTCCTTGGAGGGATCGATCGGCGGCGCGAGGGTCGCCGTCCACTCGTGCTCGGGGTCACGCTCGGCGGCGACCACGTGGCCGAAGGCCTCGCGCGCGACCGCTCGTCCCGCGTCGTTGAGGCGCACCTCGACGCGCCCGTCGCGACGACGCACGAACATCCGATGACGCCCGGGGCTCACTCGTCCTGCTCGATCGTGCACTGGAGCCCCGCCACCTGGAGCTTGACGCAGTACGACTCGGCGCGCTCGCGCGCGCCGGACCACACCACCGCGCGCCCCTCGTGGTGCACGGTGAGCATGAGCTGGGTCGCCTTGGCGCCGGCGTAGCCGAAGATGCGCTTGAAGATGACCACGACGACCGACATCGGTGTCACCGGGTCGTCCCACACGACGACGTTCCACGGCCGCTTGGCCTCGACGTCGACGTCGGTGACGACGTCGCGCTCGGTCGTCACGAGCGGCGCGGCGGTTTCCATCACCTCAGTGTCGCAGTTGGCGTGGGGCGGCGAAAGTGGGAGGTCGTAGATTGGGTGGCGGGAGGTGGGCGTTGAGCGTGAGCGAGTGGGTCACCGAGGCGCCCGCCCGGCTGCGCCAGCGCGTCAACCTGTCCATCCGCGCCGCCGCGGGCATCGCCGAGGACCCGCCGGAGGTCTGCGAGGACCCGGCGCTCGCCTTCACCCCCCCGGACGCGATCGCGCGCCTGGTCCACGGCGACTTTCCGGCGATGATGATCGGGGGCCTGGCGTCGCTCTTCTTTGAGATGCTCAACCCGCTCACCATGGCCGGGGTCGCCCAGCACAGCCGCTACCGCGACAACGCCCTCGACCGTGTGCTGCGCACCGCCAACTTCATCGCGGTCACGACCTACGGCACTCGCGACGACGCCGAGGCGGCGATCGCCGGAGTCCGGTCGATTCACGAGCGAGTCCGCGGGGTGGCTGACGACGGGAGCGAGTACCGCGCGAGTGACCCCCACCTGCTGAGCTGGATCCACTGCGCGGGGACGTCGATGTTCCTCGCCGGCTACCGCGCCTTCGGCCCGGTGAGCCTGAGCGCGGCCGACGCCGACGACTACGTGGCCGGCGCGGCGCGGGTCGCGCGGGGTCTGGGCGCGGGCGACCAACCGACCTCGGTGGCCGAGCTAAACGCCGCGCTCGACTCGTTCCGCCCCGAGTTGCGCCTCAGCGCCGACGCGATCGAGGCGCGCGACTTCATCGCGCGCGGGGTCGTGCGCGGCCCCCACCAGCGCGCGGCGTACCACCTGGTGGTCGCCGGAGCGCTGTCACTGCTCGAGCCGTGGGCGCGCGACCTGCTCGGCGTGCCCCGTCGTGACGTGGTCAACCCGGCGCTCATCCGACCCGCGACGCGCGTGCTCAACGCCGCGGTGCGCGTGGCGGTGCCGCCGCTCACCCCGCCTAGGTGGCGATCGACAGGCCGCCGTCGACCGCGACCACCTGGCCGGTGACGTAGCGCGCGTCGACGAGCGACATAATCACCTCGGCGACGTCCTCGGGGGTGCCCGAGCGCTTGAGGGGCGCTATCGCCCCGACCGCGCCCCTTATCGCGTCCCAGTCCTTGGTCCACGGCGTGTCGATGAGCCCGGGCGCGACGGCGTTGACGCGAACCTCGGGTCCCACGACCTTCGCCAGGAGAACGGTCAGGTGGTTGAGCGCGGCCTTGGACGCGGCGTACGGGATCGACGACCCCGTGGCGCGAAGCCCCGCGATGGACGAGACGTTGACCACGCAGCCGCTCGCCGCGCGCAACAGGTCCATCGCGGCGACCGTGAGCTGCCAGGTGCCAAAGACGTTGACGTCGAAGATCCGTCGCCAGACGTCGACCCGCGCGGCGTCGAGGTCGTGGTGCGAGATGACCTGGGTCGTGCCCGCGTTGTTGACCAGCACGTCGAGGCGACCGCAGCGCTCGGCCACCGTGGCGACGAGTCGCTCGCAGTCCTCGGC
>JBOGFU010000211.1:0-1973 GCA_050743545.1 Acidimicrobiales bacterium
GTGCTTTAGCGCCGAGGCCTCCGCGGCGATGGTCGCCGAGATTAGAGCCGCGGCCAAGGTCGGCGACTCCCTGGGAGGGGTCGCCGAGGTCCTCGCCTACGGCGTGCCCGTCGGGCTCGGCAGCCACGTCCAGTGGGACCGCAAGCTCGACGGCCTGCTCGCCGGCGCGCTCATGAGTATTCCGGCCGTCAAGGCGGTGGAGATCGGCGACGGGTTCGCACAGGCCCGGCTGCGCGGCAGCGTCGCCCACGACGCCATCGCGCTTGCGGACGGTCACGAGGCCTCCGGCGGCTACGCGAGGCTGGGCGACCACGCGGGAGGAGTCGAGGGTGGGATCTCATCGGGCTCGACGATCGTGGCGCGCGTTGGGATGAAGCCCCTCGCCACGCTCAACCGGCCCGTGCTCACCACCGTGGACGTCGCCACCGGCGAGTCGACGGTGTCGTTCAAGGAGCGAACCGACGTCACCGCGGTGCCCGCGATGGGCGTCGTCGCCGAATCGATGGTCGCGCTCGTGCTCGCCTCGGAGGCGCTGCGCAAGTTCGGCGGCGACTCGTTGGATGAGCTGCGGCGCAATCAAGACGGCTTCCTCGCCCACTTGGGGTCGGGGTCGTCGGGACCGCGCCCGGCCTAGCGGTGGCGCGAGCGGTGCTGGTGGGACTGCCCGGGGTGGGCAAGTCGACCGTCGCGTCCCTGCTCGCCGCGCGCTGGGGCTGCGCGTCGGTGGACACCGATGACCTCGTCGCCGCTGGCGCGGGCGAGCCCGTCGGCGCGTTCCTGGACCGGGTGGGTGAGGCCCGCTTCCGCGAGGCCGAGGCCGCGGCGCTCGTTGGCGCGCTCGCCCTCGACGCGGTCGTTTCGACGGGCGGGGGGATCGTTACTCGCGACGACGTGCGCGCCACCCTGCGCGCCGAACTCACCCTGTGGCTCGACGCCGACGACCACGCGATTCTCGCGCGACTCGACGGCGTTCCGCGGCCGCTGCTCGGCGACGACGCCGCGGCGGCAATCGAGCGCCTTCGACGCGAGCGCGGAGTCCTGTACGACGAGGTGTCGAGCGTCAGGGTCGACGCCACCGGCGCGCCCGAGGTCGTCGCCGATCTCATTGACGCGGCGCTCGCGGGCGGCGGCGCGTGATCATCACGGTCGACCTCGGCCCGCGCGGCTACGACGTCATCATCGAGAGCGGCGCGCGGCACCGCTTGAGCGCGGTGGTGGCGACGCGGGCGCCGCGAGCCCGGGCCGCGGTCGTCGTGACCACGGAGGCGCTCGTGGGTCGGCCGTGGTTCGACGTGACGACCGGGTTGAGTGAGCGCGTCGTGACCGTCCCCGACGGCGAGGCGGCGAAGACGCCGTCGGGGCTAGCCGGGCTGGTCGACGAACTCGCCGCCGCCGGACTGTCGCGCGACGACGTCGTGGTCGCCGCCGGTGGGGGAGCGCTCACCGACCTGGTGGGCTTCGCCGCCGCGGTCTACCGACGCGGCGTCGCCGTGATCCACGTTCCGACGACCCTCGTCGGCCAGGCCGACGCGGCAATTGGCGGAAAGTCCGCCGTCAACCTCACGCGCGGAAAGAATCTCATGGGCGTGGTGCACCAGCCCGTGGGCGTGCTGTGCGACCTCGACACGCTCGCGACACTCGCCCCGCGCGAGCTGCGCTCGGGCCTCGCCGAGGTCGCCAAGTGTTGGATCCTCGAGTCGCGAGCCGCGAGCGCGGTGGCGGCGACGGGGCTCGAGGAGCGCGTCGCCGTCGCCGCGGCGCTCAAGGCCGCGATCGTTTCCGACGACGAACACGAGTCAGGGCGCCGCGCGCTGCTCAACTACGGCCACACGCTGGCCCACGCCATGGAGGCGCTCGCGCGCGAGCGCGGCGACGACCTTCGCCACGGCGAAGCGGTCGCGGTCGGGCTCGCCTTTGCGCCTCGCCTCGCTCGCTCGCTCGGTAGTGTGGATGACCGCGTCGTCGCCGAGCAC
>JBOGFU010000212.1:0-8047 GCA_050743545.1 Acidimicrobiales bacterium
GCCCTGGCCCCGGCGACGGTCCGCTGCTGGCGTTCCTTGAAGACGTCGGACATCGCGATCCGCAACGCCACCGCCTTGCCGGCGATCGCGTGCTCGAGCGGTCCGCCCTGCTCGCCCGGGAAGACCGCAGAGTTGATCTTCTTTTCAAGCTCCTCCCGGCAGAGGATCATTCCGGCGCGGGGACCGCACAGGGTCTTGTGAGTCGTGGTCGTGACGACGTCGGCGTAGGGCACGGGGTTGGGATGCAGCCCCGCCGCGCGGACCGCGCAGGGTCTTGTGGGTCGTGAACGTGACGACGTCGGCGTAGGGCACGGGGTTGGGGTGAGCCCCGCCGGCGATGAGCCCCGCGACGTGCGCGGAGTCGAACATCAGCATCGCGCCGACCTCGTCGGCGATCTCGCGGAAGGGCGCGGGGTCGATCGTGCGCGCGTAGGCCGTCGCGCCCGCGACGATGAGCCGCGGGCGATGCTCGCGCGCGAGGTCGCGCACGTTGTCGAAGTCGATGACCTCGCCGGGGCGGTCGGGTTCGTCCGAGCGCGGCGTGACCCCGTAGGAGACGAAGTTCCAGATCTTGGACGTGATCGACGCCGGCGACCCGTGGGTGAGGTGGCCGCCCTGATCGAGGCGCATCGCGAGGATCGTGTCGCCCGGCTTGAGGAGCGCCTGGTAGACCGCGACGTTGGCGTTGGCACCACAGTGGGGCTGGACGTTGGCGTGGTCGGCGCCAAAGAGCGCGGTGAGGCGTCGGCGCGCGAGGTCCTCGACCTCGTCGACGACCTGGTTGCCGCCGTAGTAGCGCCGGCCCGGGTAGCCCTCGGCGTACTTGTTGGTGAGCACCGAGCCGGTCGCCGCGAGCACCGCGGGCGACGCAAAGTTCTCGCTGGCGATCAGCTGGACCGTGGTCGTCTGGCGTCCCCACTCACGAGCGAGCAGGTCCGAGACCTCGGTGTCGTGGGTTATCCACGAGTCAAAGGGCGATGTGGCCACGGGGCCGCCTTTCTACTGGGACTGCTCGAGCCGGTCGAGCGCGGTGAGCATGGCGACGCGCGCGAGGTGGCGCCCCTCGCCGGGGGTCGCGCTCAGCCAGGCCTCGAGCGCGTCGACCGCGACGGGCAGGCCGATGAGGCGCGCACCCAGGCACAGCACGTTGGCGTGGTTGTGCTCGCGCGCCAGGCGCGCGGAGGTCGCGTCGTGGGCGAGCGCCGCGCGCACCCCCGGGACCTTGTTGGCCGCGATGGAGACGCCGATTCCCGTTCCACAGACCGCGACGCCGAGCTCCGCGCGACCGTCGGCGACGCAGTGGCCGACCGCCGCACCGAAGTCGGGGTAGTCAACGGACTCGGTCCCGCTCTGGGTACCCAGGTCGACCACGTCGTGTCCCCACCCGCGCAGCGTGGCGACCAGCGCGCACTTGAGGTCGTAGCCCGCGTGGTCGGATCCCAGGGCGACGCGCATCGACCCAACCCTACCCGTGGCCCCCGCGAACTCCCGGGTCCGAAAACGCGCCGACGCGCGCGCGACACGCTGTCTTCTGCCTGACCAACGTCGAAAAAGCGCGTCGACCCCCCTCGGTAGTATCGGCCCATGGAGCACCGGTCGTTGGCGCCCGCGATTTCCTCGACGCTCGACACGGCCTCGGACACGTTCGAGCGAAACCGGGCCGACATGCTCGAACAGATCGCCGAGGTCGACCGCCTGCTCGACGAGGCCAACGCCGGCGGTGGCCCCGAGGCGACCCAGCGCCTGCGCGAGCGCTCCAAGCTTCCCGTGCGCGAGCGCATCGCCGCGGTGCTGGACCCGGACTCGCCGTTCCTGGAGATTTCCGCGCTCGCGGCCTACGGGTCGGACTACACCCTCGGCGGCGGGATGGTCGTGGGCATCGGCGTCATCGCCGGCACCGAGTGCGTGGTCATGGGCAACGACCCCACGGTGCTCGGTGGGGCGCTGACCGCCTACTCGGCCAAGAAGTGGGCCCGCGCGCTCGAGATCGCGCGCGACAACCAGATCCCCTACGTCAGCGTCGTCGAGTCCGCGGGCGCCGACCTGCGCGTCGAGGGTGGTGGCGGGGGTCGCATGCACACCGCCCACTTCGCCGAGAGCGGGCGCTTCTTCTACGACCTGATCGAGCTGTCCAAGATGCGCGTGCCCACGGTGTGCGTCGTCTTCGGCTCGTCGACCGCGGGGGGCGCGTACCAGCCCGGCCTGAGCGACTACAACATCGTGGTCAAGGGCCAGTCCAAGGTGTTCCTCGGCGGGCCGCCGCTCGTGAAGATGGCGACCGGCGAGGAGTCCGATGACGAGACCCTCGGCGGCGCGCAGATGCACGCGGAGGTCTCGGGGCTCGGGGACTACTTCGCCGAGGACGAGATGGACGCGATCCGGATCTGTCGCGAGGTGGTGGGCCACCTCAACTGGCGAAAGCGCGGACCAGGCCCCAGCCTGCTCGCCAACGAGCCCCTCTACGACTCCGAGGACCTGCTCGGGATCGTGAGCCGCGACCTGCGCCAGGCGGTCGACGTGCGCGACATCGTCGCGCGAATCGTCGACGGGTCGCGCTTCGAGGAGTTCAAGGCGCGCTACGGGCCGACGATGGTCTGCGGCTGGGCGTCGATCCACGGCTACCCGGTCGGGATACTGGGCAACAACGGGGTCATCCACCCCAAGGCCGCGGAGAAGGCCGGACAGTTCATCCAGCTCTGCAACCAGATCGACGTCCCCCTGGTCTTCATCCAGAACATCACCGGCTACATGGTCGGGCGCGACGCCGAGGCCGAGGGCATCATCAAGAAGGGCTCGCAGATGCTCAACGCCGTCGCCAACTCCACGGTCCCGCACCTGACGCTGATCGTCGGGTCGTCCTACGGCGCGGGGACCTACGGGATGTCGGGTCGCGCGTTCGGCAACCGATTCACCTTCCTCTGGCCCACGGCGAAGATCGCGGTGATGGGGCCCAAGCAGATCGCCGGCGTCATGAGCCAGGTGCGCCGCGCGCGTGCCGAGCGCCGCGGCGAGGAGTTCGACGAGGAGGAGGACGCTCGCCTCGTCGCCACGGTCGAGGAGGCGCAGGAGCGAGGGTCGCTCGCGCTGGCGGCCACCGGCGCGATCAGCGACGACGGCGTCATCGACCCCCGCGACACGCGCACGGTGCTGGGCCTGTGCCTGTCGGTGGTGCGCAGCCGCGCGATCGAGGGCGCGTCGGGCTACGGGGTCTTTCGGCTATGACCGAGACCCTGCTCATCGCCAACCGGGGAGAGATCGCGCGTCGGATCATCCGCGCGGCGAGGGAGATGGGGATGCGCACGGTGGCCGTCTACGTCGACGCCGACGCGCTCTCGCCCCACGTGGGCGACGCCGACGAGTCGGTGCGACTCGCGAGCGGCTACCTCGACGCCGACGCGCTCATCGCCGCGGCGCGCGCGTGCGGCGCAAGCGCGGTGCACCCGGGGTACGGCTACCTCGCCGAGAACCCCGGCTTCGCCGCGGCGGTTGAGGCCGCGGGCCTGGTCTGGGTCGGCCCCGCGCCCGACGCGATCGCGGTCATGGGCGACAAGATCGCGGCCAAGGCCGAGGCCGTCGCGGCCGGGCTCGCGGTGTTGGCGTCCAGCGAGGACCCCGCCGACGCGCCGCGCGTGGGCTATCCCCTCATGGTCAAGGCCGCCGCGGGCGGTGGCGGCAAGGGCATGCGCGTCGTTCACGCGCCCGAGGACCTCGCCGACGCCGTCGCCGCCGCGCGGCGCGAGGCGCAGCGCGCCTTTGGCGACGATCGCGTCTTCGTGGAGCGCTACGTCGCTCGCGCGCGTCACGTCGAAGTCCAGGTCCTGGGCGACCGCCACGGGGGGTTGGTTCACCTCGGCGAGCGCGAGTGCTCGGTCCAGCGACGACACCAAAAGCTCATCGAAGAGGCCCCCTCCCCCGCGGTCGACGCCGACCTTCGCATCGCGCTCGGCGACGCCGCGCTGCGCCTCGCGCGCCGGCTCAACTATCACTCACTGGGCACCGTCGAGTTCCTGCTCGACGACGAGTCGCGCGAGTTCTTCTTCCTCGAGGTCAACACGCGCCTCCAGGTCGAGCACCCCGTGACCGAGGCCATCACCGGGCTCGACCTGGTGCGCGAGCAGATCGCGGTGGCCTTTGGCGCCGCGCTGGCGTTCACCCAGGCCGACGTCGCGCTTACGGGCTGGGCGATCGAGGCGCGCCTGTGCGCCGAGGACCCCGAGTCGGGGTTCCTCCCGGCGACCGGGACGATCGTCGCCTTCGAGCCCGCCCCCGACCCGTCGGTGCGCTGGGAGTCCGGGGTCGGCCCGGGCTCGGTCGTCACCACCGACTTCGACCCCCTCCTCGCCAAGGTGATCGCGCACCGAGCGACCCGCCACGAGGCCGCGGCGGCGCTCGCGCTCGCGCTCGAGCGCACCCACCTGGGCGGGGTCGCCACCAACCGCGACTTCCTGGCGGCGACGCTGCGACACCCGGGCTTCGTCGCCGGTGACACGACGACCGACTTCATCGAGCGCCACGCGCCACGCCGCTCGCTCGACCTCAGCGACGACGAGCTCTGGCGCAGCGCGGTGGCCGGAGCGCTGTGGGTCTCGGGCCTCAATCGCGCGAGCGCGCCGGTGCTCGCGGGCCTGCCGAGCGGCTGGCGCAACGCGCGCCTGCCGCGTCCGCGGCTGAGCCTGGGCCACCGCGGGACCACCCTCGACGTGGACTACGCGCTGCGCCGCGACGGCGACGTCGACGTGGGCGACGCGTCGCGGGCTCGCGTCTTTGCGTGGAGCCCCACGGCCATCGACGTCGAGGTCGACGGCCGGCGCACGGCGTCGCGCGTGACGCGCGCCGGGGACGTGCTCTTCGTCCAGTGCGCGCGCGGGACCGTTGACTTCGAGGTCGCCCCTCGATTCGCCGCGCCGGAGTCCGACGCGCCCCACGGTGGGCTCGCCGCGCCGATGCCCGGGCTGGTGACCCAGGTCCGCGTAGCCCCGGGCGAGCGAGTCGCGGGCGGGGCCACGCTGATCGTCATGGAGGCGATGAAGATGGAGCACGTCATCACCGCGCCCCACGCCGGGGTCGTCGCCGAGGTCCACGTCGTGGCCGGCCAGCAGGTCTCGAGCGGTCACGTCCTGCTGACCCTCGAGGGGGTCGGCTGATGGCGCGCCCGCTGCGCGTCGCCAACTGCTCGGGCTTCTACGGCGACCGGGTCAGCGCCGCGCGCGAGATGGTCGAGGGCGGGCCGATCGACGTCCTGACCGGCGACTGGTTGGCCGAGCTCACGATGCTCATCCTCGCGCGCAGCCGCGCGCGCTCGGGGGTCGGCTACGCGCGCACGTTCCTCACCCAGATGGACGAGGTCCTCGGCACCTGTGTGGAGCGCGGGGTGCGCGTCGTCGCCAACGCGGGCGGCCTCGACCCGCGCGGGTGCGCCGAGGCAGTCCGCGACCTCGGGGCTCGACTCGGCCTGGCCGTGCGCGTGGCCTACGTCGACGGCGACGACCTGCTCGGCCGCCTCGACGAGCTCGTCGCCGCGGACGGCCTGCGCCACTTCGACACCGGCGAGCCCTTCGCCGACGCGTCGGGCTTCCTCTCGGCCAACGCGTACTTCGGCTGCTTCGGCATCGTCGACGCGCTTCGTCGCGGCGCCGACGTGGTCGTCACCGGACGCGTGACCGACGCGGCCTTGGTGTGCGGGCCCGCGGCGTGGCACCACGGGTGGGCGCGCGACGACTTCGATCGCCTGGCCGGCGCGGTCGTCGCCGGCCACGTCATCGAGTGCGGCGCCCAGGTGACGGGGGGCAACTACTCGTTCTTTCGCGAGGTGAACGGCATGGACCGCGTGGGATTCCCGTGGGCCGAGGTCTTCGAGGACGGATCGTCGGTGATCGGCAAGCACGACGGCACGGGCGGCGAGGTCTCGGTGGGCACGGTGACCTCCCAGCTCCTCTACGAGATCGGCGGCCCCGCCTACCTGGGACCCGACGTCACCACGCGCTTTGACACGATCGAGCTCGAGCAGCTCGGCCCGGACCGAGTGCGCGTCAGCGGCGCTCGCGGCGAGGCCCCGCCCGCGTCGCTCAAGGTCGCCATGAACGAGCTCGGCGGGTTCCGCCAGGACCTGACCGTGGCGCTCACCGGGCTCGACGTCGACGCGAAGGCCGACCTGGTGGAGTCGGCGTTCTGGCGCGCCAGCCCTCACTCTCGCGATGAGTTCGACTCGGTCGTGACCCACCTCGCGCGCACCGACAAGGCCGACCCAGCGACCAACGAGGAGGCCGTCGCGCTGTGGCGCCTCACGCTCAAGGACCGTGACGAGCACAAGGTCGACCGCGCGGTCGCCAACGCGGTGGTCGAGCTCGCGCTGGCCACGGTGCCGGGGTTCTTCATCCTCGGGTCGGCGCCCTCGGGCGGATCGCCCTACGGGGTCTATCGCCCCGCGACCGTTGCGTCGTCGCTCGTGCCCCAGTACGTCACCGTGCTCGGAGAGGAGACGACGGTCGTGGACTCAGTCGCGCCCTCCGCGGCGACGGCGGTCACGCCACGGCCGGGCCCACGAGTGGCGGTGCCCACGGGTCCGACGACGCGCGCGCCGCTGGGTCGCGTGGTCGGCGCCCGGTCCGGTGACAAGGGCGGCGACGCCAACGTCGGGGTCTTCGCTCGAAGTGACGAGGCGTGGGCGTGGCTCGACGACTTCCTCAGCGTCGACGAGTTCACCCGCCTGCTGCCCGAGACCGACGGCCTCGCGATCGAGCGCTACCGGCTGCCCGCGCTGCGCGCGCTCAACTTCGTCGTCCACGGCCTGTTGGAGGAGGGCGTCGCCGCGTCGACTCGCCAGGACGCCCAGGCGAAGGGCCTGGGAGAGTGGCTGCGCGCGCGCGTCGTGGAGGTCCCCGTGTCCCTGGTCACGACGTGACCGACCTCGACGCGCTCCGCGTCGACCTGGCGGGCGAGCACGCGTGGCTGGACGACCTCGTCGCGGGGATCGACGACCACGCGTGGGCGACGCCCACGCCCGCCGCGGGCTGGGACGTCGCCGACCAGATCGGCCATCTCGCCTACTTCGACCACCAGGCCACGACCGCCATCGAGAGCCCCGATCGATTCACCGAGGGCCTCGCGGAGCTGGCGCGCGCGATGGACGCGTCGACGATTGACGACTACACGCTCGCGCCGACCCGAGCGTTGGACCGACCCGGGCTGCTCGCGTACTGGCGCCGCGCGAGGGCCCGTCTGCTCGACGCCGCGGCCGGGCTGGCCCCGGGCGACCGAGTGGTCTGGTACGGGCCGTCGATGTCCTCGGCGTCGTTTCTCACCGCGCGACTGATGGAGACGTGGGCCCACGGCGTCGACGTCGCCACCGCGCTCGGCGTCGCCCCGTCGTCGAGCGACCGGCTGCGCCACGTCGCGCGGCTGGGCTATCTCACCCGCGGCTGGTCGTACACCGTGCGCGGCGAGGCCGTCCCACCGGGCACCGTGCGCGTCGACCTGGTCGCGCCCTCGGGGGCGGCGTGGTCCTTCGGCGACGACCCGGCCGACGACGTGGTCACCGGGCCCGCGCTCGACTTCTGCCTGGTCGTGACCCAACGCCGCCACGTCGACGACACCGAGCTCGCCAGCGGCGAGCTCGGTCACGACTGGCTGACGCGCGCCCAGGCCTACGCCGGTGGCCCCACGCTCGGCCCGAACCCGAAGGGCCGCGATGTCACTCGTTGAGGTCACCGTGAATGGTCCGGTCGCGACGATCACCCTCGCCGACGTCGAGCGGCGCAACGTCCTGAGTTCGGGACTCCTCGCCGAGCTCACCTCCGCGATCGACGAGTGCGAGTCGAACGCCCACGTGCGCGTCGTCGTCGTGACCAACGCCGGGCGGGTCTTCTGCGCCGGCGCGGACCTCGCCGACCCGGGGGCGACCCCGGCGGCGCTCGCCGCACTCCTCGCTCGCGTCCAGCGATCCGCGCTCCCCTTCGTCGGACGCGTCAACGGACACTGCGTCGCCGGCGGCGTCGGCCTCGCCGCGGTGATGGACGTGTCGGTCGCACTCGAGGGGACGACCTTCGGC
>JBOGFU010000213.1:0-3536 GCA_050743545.1 Acidimicrobiales bacterium
GGACGAGCGCCCGCAGCCGCGCAGGTCGGGCGTGGCGACGCGAAAACCGGCGGCGACCAGGCGCGGCGCGACGTCGTCCCACAGTCGCGCGGTGTCGGGCCAGCCGTGCAGCAGCAGAGCGGTCGGGCCGTCGCCGTCGACGTCCATGGCCAGGTCGACGTCGCCCGACCTCACCGTCAGTGTGCGCACGGGGCGACGGTACACCCACCGGGTAGACCATCGGCATGGACCTCTTCCGCCGACGCGTCGCGTCACCGGTGGGCCCGTGGGTCGTCGAGGGAGACGACCACGCGGTCACCCACGTCTTCTTGCCCCACGAGCTGACGGACGCCTCGAGCGGGCGCGCGCCGCGCGCCGTCGCGGAGGCCGCGAGTCAGCTCGAGGAGTACTTCGACGGCCAACGACGTCGGTTCACGGCGTCGTTGGCGCCGACGCCCGCGACGCCGTTCCAACGAGACGTCTGGGACGCCCTCGCCGCAATCCCCTACGGCGAGGTCCGCACCTACGGCGACGTCGCCGCGGCGGTGGGGCGCCCCCGGGCGATGCGCGCGGTCGGCAACGCCAACCACGTCAACCCCTGGCCGGTGATCGTGCCGTGCCACCGCGTGGTCGCGGCCGCCGGTCTCGGTGGCTACGGCGGGGGCACCGACGTCAAGGCCTTCCTGCTGGACCTCGAGGGCGCGACCTACTAATCCGAGGGCTCGGACCCTCGCCAATCCTCGTCGAGGTTCGCGCGCGACCGGCCGTGGGCGTCGGGCGCGGTGAGGTGGCGATAGATGCGCCACGCGATCCAGAACATCACCACCGCCAGGGGGACCTCGATCACGAGGAACCAGAGGCTCTTGTCGACGTCGCGATAGCGCGCGGTCGTGACGTCAAACCACGCGTCGACGAGCAGCAGCGAGCCCGACACGCACGCGATCAGCATGAGCTCGGCGCGGCGGCGCCACGCCGACCACGCGGCGAGCACGAGCAGCGCCACCTGGGCGCTGTCGAGGCCGACCCACGCCACGTCCCAGTGGTCGGCGACGTAGTGACGCGGCAGGCGCCACCCCAGGTAGACCGTCCAGGCAATCTCGAGGATCGCGCCGAGGCTGAAGGCCGTGAGGACCGCGTCTCGTCGCAACGCCGGCGTCACGCGCGCGACTCGTCGCGATGGGCTCATCGCGCGGTCGGGGTCGCCGACCCCGCGCGCCGCACGCGCATCTCGATCGTCGCGCCACGCTCAACGTCGACGAAGCGCGCCGACCCGCCGTGGATCGCCACGACCTCCGCGACGATCGCCAGGCCCAAACCGGTACCGCCGAGGCGTCGGCTTCGCGCGGAGTCGGCGCGCGCGAAACGCTCGAAGAGCCGAACGCTCGAGGCGACGTCGAGGCCCTCGCCGTCGTCGGCGATTCGCAGCACGGCGTCGTCGCCCACGGCTCGGCACTCGAAGGTGAGCCCGACGTTGGCGTAGCGAATGGCGTTGTCGACGACATTTCGAATCATGCGGTTGTAGAGGGTGAGGTCGCCGACCACGCGGGTCGGTTCGACGCGCGTGGTGTCGACCGTCAGCTCGGTCACCGAACGCACGCGACGCGCCTCTTCGAAGAGCAGGTCGTCGAGGTCGACGTCGACCCGATGAACCTCGACCTCTCGCTCGTCGTTGCGCGCGAGCCAGAAGAGGTCGTCGATGATGCCGTCGAGGCGTCGACCCTCGCGCACGACCGCGTCGGCGACCTCCGCCCAGTTGGCGCGGTCGGGGTCGTCGCGCGCGCGCTCCACGGTGGCGAGGAGTGTGGTCAGGGGGCTGCGCAACTCATGGCTCGCGTTGGACACGAACTCCTGCTCGAACTTCGACGCCTCCTCCAGCCGGTCGAGCATCTCGTTGAGGGTTCGCGCCATGCGAGCGACCTCGTCGTCACCCCCCGGTACCGGGACGCGTTCGGAGAGGTCGCGCCCCGCGATCGCCGCGACGCGTCGTCGAATCTCCTCGACCGGGGTCAGGGTGACGCCGACGCCAAACCAGATCAGCGCGCCGGCGACGAGCATGAGGAGAGGGAAGGAGATCGCGACGCTGGCGATGAGCACGCTCTGGGAGTGCGAGATCGGTTCGTCGTAGACGAACGCGAAGACGAGTCCGTTGCCGCGACTGGTCGAGACGTACTGGGCCACCCCCTCGCCGAGCCACGCCCGAGCCGCCGCGCCGCGTGAGCCTTGGTTGAGGTCGATCGCGAGGTCGTTCTGCTGGGTGAAGTCGGTGTGGGCGCGCGCGAGGACCGGCTGGCCCAGGATGGGTTGGCTCGCCGCCCAGACGCGTGTCCCGGCGACGTTGGTGACCTGGACGACCACGTCGCCGCGCATGGGCAGCTCGATCGCCTGGTGGCCCATCACGCGCGACGCGAGCTCGTTCTGGGTCTCGGCGATGACCCCGTCAATCTGGTTGGTCGCCGTGCTGACCTGCGAGCGGTGGACCAACGTGACGATCGCCAGCCCGGTGAAGGCCAGCACCGCGCCCACGGCCACGACGAAGGCCAGGGTGAGGCGCGCGCGGATCGAGAGCTGTCGCCTCACGGCGCTGCCCGCACCTCGTAGCCGACGCCGCGCACCGTGTCAATCAGCGAGCGCGCCGCGCCCGCGTCGAGCTTGCGTCGCAGGTAGCCCACGTAGACCTCGACGATGTTGGGGTCCCCGTCAAAGCTCGAGCCCCACACCGAGTCCAGGATGTCGTGCTTGGCCAGGGCCTGGTCGGGGTGTCGCAGCAGGTACTCGAGCAGCGCGAACTCGCGCGGGGTCAGCGCGACGTCGCGGTCGTGGCTGGTCACCCGACGCGTCATCGGGTCGAGCGCGACGTGGCGCACGACCAACGACGCGGGCCGGCCCCGGTTGGAGCGCCGCACCAGCGCGTGGATCCGGGCGCTGAAGATCGAGCGCTCGAAGGGCTTGCGCAGGAAGTCGTCGGCGCCGACCTCGAGGCCCTCGACCTCGTCGAGCTCGCCGTCCTTGGCGGTCAGCATCAACAGGGGCGTCGAGACGCGCGCCTGGCGCAGGTCGAGGCAGACGTTGAATCCGTTGCGGCGCGGCAGCATGATGTCGAGCACAATCACGTCGTACCCCCCGCTGAGGGCCTCGAGGTAGCCCGACTCACCGTCGTGGCGCTGGACGACGTCAAAGCCCTCGTCGTCCAAGATGTCGGCCACGGCGCGAGCGAGATCGACGTCGTCTTCGACGACGAGCGCACGCCGGCGTTCGTCACTCATTTCAGATAGAGGTTACCGTTCGACTCCTCGACGACCGTGAGGCGGGTCAGGCCACGCGGTGACGGCCCGCTGAGCACGGCACCCGTCGCGACGGAGAACGTGGACCCGTGGCAGGGGCAGGCCATGACCTGATTCGCCGCGTAGTAGCCCACGGTGCACCCGGCGTGAGGACAGACCGCGTCGTAGGCGTCAAAGACGCTCTCGCTGGAGTGGATGATGAGCCCCGGGTCGCCGCTCGCGGGGATGGTGAAGGTCGCGGCTTGGCCGACCGGAACCTGGGACGCCGCCCCGAGC
>JBOGFU010000214.1:0-4419 GCA_050743545.1 Acidimicrobiales bacterium
TCTCCGAGCCGTTGGAGAAGCAGACCCGCATCCCGCTGTTCCAGCGAGCTGCCGGCTTCGGGTTCCCCGGCGTGCGGGTCGACGGCAACGACGTCCTCGCCACCTACGCCGTGACGAAGGCCGCGCTCGAACGGGCCCGGCGCGGCGAGGGACCGACGTTCGTGGAGGCGTTCACCTACCGGATGGGCGCGCACACCACGTCCGACGACCCGACGCGCTACCGCGTCGACGCCGAGGTCGAGGTCTGGAAGCACCGCGACCCGATCGAGCGCGTCAAGGCGCTGTTGGCGCGCGAGTACAAGAAGAAGGTCGCCGCGTTCGACGAGGTCGCCGCGGAGGCCGACGCGCTCGCGACCCAGCTGCGCGAGGACGTGCTGGCGATGGGTCGGCCCGACCCGATCACGATGTTCGACAACGCCTACGCCGCGCCGCACCCGCTGATCGACGCGGGGCGTCGTGAGATGGTCGAGCTCGGCGTCTCGAAGGGGGAGTGATGGCCGTCGCGACCATGACCATGGCCAAGGCCCTCAACGAAGGTCTCCGGCGCGCCCTCGAGAAGAACCCCCGCGTGCTCCTCATGGGCGAGGACATCGGCAAGCTCGGCGGGGTCTTTCGCATCACCGACGGGCTGCAGAAGGACTTCGGCGAGGACCGCGTCATCGACGCGCCGCTCGCCGAGTCGGCGATCGTGGGCACCGCGGTCGGCCTGGCGGTGCGCGGGTTTCGCACCGTGGTCGAGATCCAGTTCGACGGCTTCGTCTACCCGGCGTTCGACCAGATCGTCAGCCAGGTCGCCAAGCTCCACAAGCGCACCGACGGCGTCTACACGATGGGGCTCGTGATCCGACTGCCCTTCCAGGGCGGGATCGGCGCGATCGAGCACCACTCCGAAAGCCCCGAGGCCTACTTCGCCCAGACCGCGGGGCTGCGCGTGGTGTCGTGCTCGACGCCCCACGACGCCTACTGGATGATCCAGGAGTCGATCGAGCACGACGACCCGATCATCTTCTGCGAGCCCAAGTCGCGCTACTGGGAGAAGGGCGAGGTCGACCTCGACGTCCCCGGGCCCGGGCTCTTCGACGCGGTCGTGCGCCGCGAGGGCAGCGACGTCACCCTCGTCTCGTACGGCGCGCAGGTCAAGACCGCGCTGCGCGCGGCCGAGACCTCGGCGGGCGAGGGCGTGTCGGTCGAGGTCGTCGACGCGCGGAGCCTCGCGCCCCTCGACGTCGAGACCATCGCCTCGTCGTTGGAGAAGACCGGGCGCCTGGTCGTGGTCCAGGAGGCCCCCCGCACCGCGTCGGTCGGGTCCGAGATCGTCGCCGCGCTCACCGAGCGCTGCTTCTACTCCCTGCGCGCGCCGGGGCTGCTGGTGTCGGGCTACCACGTGCCCTACCCGCCGACGCGCATCGAAGAGGACTACCGCCCGTCGGTCGACCGCGTCCTCGACGCGATCGACCGCGTGATGGCCTACTGATGGGCGAGCGCGTCTTTGACCTGCCCGACGTCGGCGAGGGACTCGTCGAGGCCGAGATCGTCGAATGGAAGGTCGCCGTCGGCGACGTCGTCGCGCTCAACCAGCCGGTCGTCGACATCGAGACCGCCAAGGCGACCGTCGAGCTGCCGAGCCCCTACGCCGGGGTCGTGAAGGCCCTGCACGGCGCGCCCGGTGACGTGATCGAGGTCGACCAACCGCTCATCACCTTCGAGGTCGAGGGCGCGGGTGACGCGCCCGCGGCCCCAGCCGCCCCCGCGGCGTCCGCGCCCGAGCCCGCGACTGCCGCCCCGGAGGAGAAGAAGCGCGAGGCCGTGCTCATCGGCTACGGCGTCGCCGACGAGGACGCGGTGCCCACGCGGCGCCACCGTCGCCAGGGAGCCGCCGCGCCCGCCACGCCCCCGTCCGTGCCCGCCGTAACCGCCACCTCGGCCCCCGCGCTCGCGTCGCGCTCGACGCCGCCGGTGCGCCTCTACGCCAAGCAGCACGGGCTCGACATCGCCAACGTGGCCGGCACGGGACGCGACGGGCTCATCACGCGCGACGACGTCGAGCGCGCGCTGTCGGGGCCGAGCGCGCGGCCGGGTGTGGCGATCGCCGCGCCGACGACGACCAGCCGCTTCGTCGGCCACGACCTGGCGCCGTGGGACTCGGGTCCCGCCGAAGAGCGCATTCCCGTCAAGGGCGTGTTGCGCGCGATGGCCGAGGCCATGACCCAGAGCGCGTTCAGCGCGCCCCACGCCGCGGTGTGGGTGCGCGTCGACGTCACGCGCATGGTCGAACTCCTCGCGTCGCTCAAGGCCCATCCCCGGCTCCAGGGGCTGCGCCTCTCGCCGATGACGATCACCGCGCTCGCGCTGTGTGACGCCGCGCGTCACTTCCCGGGGGTCAACTCCAGCTTCGACGCGGGCGCCCAGGAGGTCGTCGTGCGTCGCGTGGTCAACCTGGGCATCGCCGCCGACACCCCCAAGGGCCTCACCGTGCCGAACATCAAGTCCGCCGACCGCCTGGGCCTCGTTGACATGGCCGGCGCGATCAACGACCTCGTCGACAAGGCGCGCGTCAACGCGACGACCCCGGCCGAGATGATCGGCACCACCATCACCATCACCAACGTCGGTCCGATGCGCGTCGACGCGGCGATCCCCATCCTGCCCCTGGGCACGGGCGCGATCTTGGCCATCGGCACGGTCACCCCGTCGCCGTGGGTCGTCAACGGCGAAGTCGTCGTGCGCCAGGTGATGGAGCTCGCGATGTCCTTCGATCACCGCATGATCGACGGCGCGATGGCCAGCCGTGTGCTGCGCCACGTCGCCGAATTCTTGGAGGACCCCGCCCCGGCGATGATCGTCGGCTAGGGGACCGAGCCACGGACGCCCCGACCGCCACCGGCGCACCGAGCCCGCGCGAGCGATTCGCGTACCCCGGCGAGTTGGAGCGCCGCGTCACCGGCACCGACGGCCACGCCTACCGGCTGCGTCCGATCCGCCCCGACGACGCCGACGCCCTGGTCGCGTTCCACAACCGCCTGTCGACCCAGTCCGTCTACCAGCGCTACTTCTCCCTGCACCCGGTGCTCTCGCCCGGTGAGGTGACCCACCTCACCACGGTCGACTACGTCGACCGGATGGCCTTCGTCGTCGAGGACGACGACGGGCTCGTCGCGGTCGCGCGCTACGACCGCTACCCCGCGAGCGACGAGGCCGAGGTCGCGTTCCTGGTGAGCGACGACCACCAGCGCCGTGGGCTAGGGCGCCGGCTCCTCGACGAATTGGCCGCGGCCGCGCGCGAGCGCGGGGTCACCTCCTTCGTCGCCGAGACCCAGGTCGACAACGCGTCGATGCTCGGGCTGTTCATGTCCTCGGGCTACCCCCTCACGCGCACCACCGACGACGGCGTGGTGTGCCTGCACTTTTCGATCGGGTCGACGTGAGCGTCGTCCTCAACGCGCCCCACGACCACGCGCGCCACTTCGAGCCGGGCCACCCCGAGCGCCCCGACCGCGTCGACGCCGTGCTCGCCGGGGTCGGCGACCTGGACCTCGGCGACGACCTCATCGTGGCGCCGGCTCGCGTCGCGACCCGCGCCGAGCTCCTCGCCGTCCACGACGAGGCGTACATCGACGACCTGGGGGTCTTCTGCTACAGCGGCGGCGGCGACATCGACCCCGACACCTACGCCAACTACTCGTCGTGGACCGTCGCGCAGAACGCCGCGGGCGCGGGGCTCAGCGTGGTCGCGGAGATGGCGACGCGTGAGGACGCCGTGGGGCTCATCGCGACGCGCCCGCCGGGACACCACGCGACGCGCGACCGCGCGATGGGGTTCTGCCTGCTCAACAACATTGCGGTCTGCGCCGCGGCACTGGCCGGCGCGGGCGAGCGGGTCCTCATCGTCGACTGGGACGTCCACCACGGCAACGGCACCCAGGAAATCTTCTGGGACGACCCGCGCGTGCTCTACGCGTCGATCCACCAGTGGCCGCTCTACCCCGGCTCGGGCGCGGCCCACGAGGTCGGCGGCGAGCACGCCCCCGGGCTCACCCTCAACGTTCCCCTGCCCCCCAAGGCGACCGGCGACGTCGCGCGCGCGGCCTTCGAGTCGCTCATCGCGCCCGCCGCCCAGCGTTTTGAGCCCACGTGGGTGCTGGTGTCGGCGGGCTATGACGCGCACCGCGCCGACCCGATGGCCGACCTGTCGTGGTCGGCCGGCGACTTCGCGGGCCTGGCGCGCGACGTCGCGGGCGTCGCGCCGCGCACCGGGCGCGTGGCCTTCTTCTTAGAGGGCGGCTACGACCTCGACGCGCTGCGCGCGAGCGCCGCGGCGACCCTGGGTGCGGTGCTGGGCGTCGACGCGGGGGGTGAGGCGCCCACCAGTGGTGGCCCCGGGGTCGACCAGGTCGCGCGCGCGGGCTCCGAGCGGCTCGC
>JBOGFU010000215.1:0-14285 GCA_050743545.1 Acidimicrobiales bacterium
CTCCTCGCCAACGCGATGTTCGCCGTCCGAGTGGCGTGGTCAACCAAGGCGCGCGCGACGGGCCCCCACGAGCTGGCCGAGGTCGTGGCTACCGCGGGCCTCGTCCTCATCGCGATGGGCGCGGCCCGAGCTGGCGCGGCGGCCCGAACCGCGGCGATGGTCGGGGCCTACATCGGCGCAGCGTACTTTTTTACGTCGTCCACCTCCTTCGCCAATCCCGCGATCACGGTGGGGCGGATGTTCTCCAACACCTTCTCCGGCATCGCGCCGGCGTCGGCGCCCCGCTTCGTCCTCGCCCAGCTGGGCGGATTGGTGGTTGGCGTCGCTCTGGTGCGCGCCCTCTACCCTCCGACGAGGGCGGCGTGAGCGCCCCCACCGTCCTTTTCCTCTGCGTTCACAACGCCGGGCGCTCTCAGATGGCGGCGGCGTTCGCGCGACGCGACGGAGCCGGTCGCGTTCACGTGGAGTCGGCCGGGTCGGCGCCGGGAGAGCGCGTCAACCCCGTCGTCGTCGAGGTCATGGCTGAGGTCGGCGTCGCGATTGGTGACGAGACTCCGCGGCGCTTCACTGAGGAGATGATCCGCGCGGCCGACGTGGTCGTGACAATGGGCTGCGGCGACGAGTGCCCCTACGTGCCGGGCGTGCGCTACGAGGACTGGCCGCTCACCGACCCCGCGGGCCGTGACCTCGACACGGTGCGAGGAGTACGCGACGAGATCGAACTGCTCGTACGTCGCCTGCTCGACGAACTCGCGCCGCCCTCGCCCTAGGCGTAGGACGCGAGTCGCTCGAGCACCGTCGCGACGAAGCGGTCGTTGTCGAGGCTGACCCCCACCCTCACGGGACTGTTGGCGTGGTCACGACGTCGGTCAAACCAGGTGGCGCCCCGGCTGTGTTCGCCGGCGGTCTCGACGGTGACCGCGACTCCTTGGGTGGTGATCGCCGTGGGGTCGATGAGCTCGTAGACCGCGGTCGCGTCGTGCATGATGACCCGACGGTGACCGTAGCGACCGTCGTGGAAGTCGGCGTAGCGCTCGAGCATCCCCGCGACGCGCACCCCCACGGACGTCCCCATCGCGCGGAGGGCCGCGACGTCGTCGGGCCCGAGGGTCGCCTGGTGAGTGAGGTCGAGCGGCATGATCGTCACGGGCCAGCCCGCGCCGAAGACCCGCGCCGCGGCCTCCGGGTCGGCCCAGACGTTGAACTCGGCGGCCGGAGAGACGTTGCCCTCGAAGGACGCGCCACCCATGACCACGACGCGCTCGACGACGTTCGCCGCCTCGGGGTAGCGCTCGAGCAGCGTCGCGACGTTGGTGAGCGGTCCGATCGCGACCAACGTGAGGGGCGAGTCACGCGCTAGGCGCCACATGAGATCTACCGCGTGCTCGTCGGCGACGCGCACCGCCGGCTCGTCCCACGAGAGGTCGCCCAGCCCGTCCTCGCCGTGCACCGAGCCCTCGTGGGTCACCGCGCCAGCCAGCGAGCGCGAGCACCCGGCGGCGACCACGACGTCTGCGCGTCGCGCGAGCTCGACGAGGCGCCTCGCGTTGAGAGTGGTCTTGGCGAGCGACACGTTGCCCACGACGGTCGTCAGCGCGACAACGTCGAGCTCCGGGCTCGCGAGGGCGAGCAGGATCGCGACGGCGTCGTCGACCCCGGGGTCGGTGTCGATGACCACCCTCACGCGAGACACGCGACGACCTCCTCGGACGTGGGCAACGAGCCCTGCGCGCCGCGCGCGCGCGTCGCGAGCGCACCCGCGCACGTCGCGAAGGCGAGCGCGAGTGCCGGGGCGTCACCGCGCGCGAGGCTCACCGCGTAGGCCGCGCAGAACGCGTCGCCGGCGCCCACGGTGTCAACGGCGTCGAGCGCCGGCGCGCTCGCGCGCACGACCTCGCGACCGTGGTCGAGGCGCACCGCGCCGCGCGCGCCGAGGGTGACGACGCAGTGCGCGAGCGACGACACGCCCAGCGCCTCGGCCTCCACCTCGTTGACCACGACGGCGAGACATCCGCCGAGGACGAAGGGGTCGACCGTCATCGCGGGGGCGGCGTTGAGGACCACGCGTGACCCTGACCGCACCGCGTCGGCAGCGACGCCGGGGCCGGACTCGAGCGACGCGAGCACCACGTCGAATCCCGACAGGTCGACCCCCGCGAGGCTCAACTGGGCGTTGGCGCCCGGTGCCACGACGATCTGGTTCTCGCCGAACGCGTCCACGGTGATCAGCGCGACGCCGGTCGGACGCTCGCGCCGCGCGACTCGACTGACGTCGACGCCCTGGGCAACGAGCCCGGCGACGAGCCACTCCCCCGCGTCGTCGTCGCCCACGCAGGCGATGAGCGAGGAGTGGGCACCGAGGCGCGCGGCGGCGGCGGCCTGGTTGGCGCCCTTGCCACCCGCGAGGCGCTCGACGTCGCCGCCGAGGACCGTCTCGCCCGGGCGCGGCAGCGCGCCCACGCGCACGACCAGGTCCACGTTGGCGCTGCCCACGACCCCGACGCGCGGGCCCGTCGCGGTCACTACCCGAGGAAAGAGTTGGTGAAGTACTTCGAGGGCGCGCGAGCCTTGCTGATCAGCCCCACGCTCGTGAGCGACGCGCCGAGGGTTCGCCACTGCGCGTCGGTCTGGGTGAAGTACTGGCCCGACGCGTTGGTGAGGAAGGGGATCGTGAGCGTCCACCCGAGCTTGTTGTAGGCGTCGGAGTAGCCGCTCTTGGGATAGGTCATGTCAAAGACCCCGGCCGCCGCGGCGGGGTTCTTCACCGCCCAGAGGGTGGCCTGCTTCACCGCGGCGAGGAACGCGCGCACCGCGCCGGGGTGGGTCGTCGCGTAGGACGACGACGTCGCGTAGACCCAGATCGGGATGTTCGGCGCGCCCACCGCGGTCCCGAGGATCTGGCTGAGGTGACCACTTTGGTGGGCACCGGCGAAGTTGGGGCCCTCGTAGTTGGTGGTGTTGGTCGCGAAGTCGACCTTGCCCGCGAGGAGGTCGGCGAGGTCGTTGCCGGTCGGGTCGGTGACGACCTTGACCTGGCTCTGGGTCAGCCCGGCGTACTTGAGCACGTAGGGCAGCATCGACTCGGTCCAGGTGTCGCCGTAGGAGAAGATTCGCTTGCCCTTCAGGGTTGCGTGAAGCGTCGACGCGCGAAGGCTGGTCCCGGGCTTGGCGAAGAGCGCCCAGTTGTTGCGCATCGAGTAGTTGGCCACGGAGACCATCGGCGCCCCGGCGTTGACCGCGACGCCCATGTCGGTGGTCGTGACGAACCCGATGTTGGCCGCGCCGGTCGACAGCATCGCCGACGTGGTCGACGTGTTGGGCGGGAAGACGACCTTGACGCTGATCCCGTGGGCGGCGAAGAAGCCCTTCTCCTGGGCGACGACGACGGGGATGAGCTCAAAGTCCGGGCCCGGGAAGTCGTAGGCGTAGGTGACGTGCGTCAGCGCCGCGGCCGACGAGCCACCCGTGAGCGCGGGCGCCGACGCCACGAGCATCGGCACGACCAGGGCGACCGCGAGGGCCCCCACGCGAAGGCGCTTCATCTGCGGCTCCTTTAACGACGTGGGTCGAGTCTAACGGTGGGTTCGCGCGGCGCTCGGTCGTCAACGACTCCAGGGCCACTGACGCGCGACGGCGCGGCGACGCCAGGGCGTCACCCAGACCTCGACCCCGAGCACGAGCAGAAACCACGAGATGCCAATCGCGGTCATGAGCATCGTCGTGCCGTAGACCGCGGCGACGTTGAAGTTGGAGTTGGCGTGCTCTTGGTAGAGGGCGAGCGACGAGCCCTCCGACGCGGCGAGCTCGCCGATGATCGCGCCGGTGACCGCGTAGGTCGCGCCGATCTTGAGCCCGGAGAACAGTGGGGTCGCGGTCGCGGGGATCTCGACGTGGATGAAGGTGCGCCACCGTGACGCACCGTAGACGCGCGCGAGGTTGACGAGGTCGCCGTCCACGTGGCTCAGTCCGTCGAGGACGTTGACCGCCACGGGAAAGAAGGTGATCCACGCGACGATGACGACCTTGGGGGTGACCGAGAAGCCGAAGATCAGCACCAGGGGCGTCGCGAGCGCGATGATCGGCACGGCCTGGGAGAGCACGAGCACCGGGTAGACGCTGCGCTGGAGCACGGGGACCTTGGCCATGACCGCGCCGAGCACGACGCCCAGCGCCGCGCCGCACACGAAGCCGTAGAGGGTCTCGCGCAGGGTGCCGAGCACGAGTGGCCACAGCGTGCTCCAGTTTCCCGTGACCGCGCGGATCGCGGCGAGCGGGCGCGGCGCGACGTAGGGCGCGACGTGAAAGACGACCACGATCCCCTGCCAGATGAGCAGCAGCGCGCCGAGCGACGCGAGGGGCACGCCGACGTTGACGAGCAGGCGCCGTCTCACTCGCCGACCCCATGAAGCAGCCCCAGCACTCGCGCCTTGAGCGCGATGAACGCGGGATCGGTGAGCACGTCGACCCCGCGCGGGCGCGCCAACGGGTTGATGATGTCGGCGACCACGCGCCCCGGGCGCGGGCTCATGACGAGGACGCGGTCCGAGAGGAAGATGGACTCGTCGACGTCGTGGGTGATGAAGAGCACGGTGCGCCCGCTCTCGCGCCAGACCTGGATCAGCCACTGCTGCATCTCGAGTCGGGTCTGCGCGTCGAGGGCGCCGAAGGGCTCGTCGAGCAGGAGCAGGGGCTGGTGGGTGACGAGGGTGCGCATAAACGCCACCCGCTGGCGCATGCCGCCCGAGAGCGCGCTCGGGTAGTGACGCAGGAACTCGCCCAGCCCGTACTGGGTCGCGACGCGGCGCGCCTCGACGCGGTCCTCGTCGGTGACGCGGCGCGTCAGGCGCGCCGCCATCGTGATGTTGCCCTCGACCGTGCGCCACGGCATCAGCAGGTCCTTCTGGAGCATGTAGCCCACGTGCCCCGTGGCGCCGGTGACCGTGACGCCGCCCACCACAACGTCGCCCGCGTCGGGCTCAAGGAGGCCGGCGACGACGTTGAAGAGGGTGGACTTGCCACAGCCCGACGGACCCACGATCGCGACGAACGAGCCGTCGGCCACGCTCAGCGACGTGGGGGCCAGCGCCTCGGTGCCACCGAAGGACTTCGCCACCCCGCGTAGCTCGAGCAGCCCGTCCGGCATCGCTCAAATGTAACCGCGCGACGTTGACTCGCCTCAGCGGTAGCCCGCCATGATGTCGTCGGCGGTGCCGCTGAGGCCCAGCGGGTTGAGCGCGCGCACGAACCACTCGTGGCCCATCGCCACTTTGAACTCGTCGGGCGTCATCTTCATCCAGAACGAGTCGGAGAGCTGCGACGCGTGGGCCGCGAGCGCGGCGTGCTTGGCCGAGGCGACCGAGGACACGTCGACCGCGACGTCGATCTGGTCGTCGGGGGTGCCGAACTCGATCTCCTCGCCGTCGGCGCCGACGTCCTCGGGCTCGGGCTCGCGCACCACGCCGCGCGCGGCGTCGGCCTCGCGACGCTCTCGCTCCTCGCGCTCCCAGCGCTCGCGCCACCGCGCCATCACCGTCTCGGGTATCGCGTTGAAGTAGAGCGTCGGGCGGTAGTCGAGCTGCTCAATCGCCGCCAGGGTGATGCGGTGGGCCTGGATGTGGTCGGGGTGGCCGTAGAAGCCGTGCTCGTTGTAGGTCATCACGACCTGGGGCCGCTCGGCCTCGAGTACCTCGACGAGCCGCGCGGCGGCGTCGGCGAGGGGCGCCGACCAGAACGAGCGCGGGTCGTCGTTCTGGGGCCAGCCGCGCATTCCCGAGTCGCGATAGCCGAGGCGCACGAGTCGCGAGACGCTGAGCGCGGCGACCGCGGTGTCGAGCTCGACCTCGCGCAGCGCGGCGACCTCGTCGGCGTCGTGGCCGTCGTCCTCGGGCTTGAGCCCGCCCGGGGCGTCGCCGTACTCACCGTTGGTGCAGGTGACGAGCACGGTGCGCACGCCCTGTCGGGCGAGGAGCGCGAGGACCCCGCCCGACGACGACGCCTCGTCGTCGGGGTGCGCGTGCACCGCCATGAACGTCAGGCCGCTCATTCGAGCCCCCCTAAAAGGTCGGTCGCGTGGCCCACGGCGTCGTGGCGGCTCCACGCGAGCTGGTAGTACTCGACGCCGAAGAGCAAGGAGAAGAGGTCGTCGTCCATCGTCACGAGGTCGCCGTTGTCGATCTGGCTCTCGTGCGCAGCAATCGCCGCGCGCTTTCGAGCGACGAGCGAGCGAGCGTCGATGGTCGTCGCGACCACGTTGTCGCCGACGCCCACCGCCCGCACCACCCACTCCGGCAACGCCACCCCGCGCGCTCGAGCGATCGGAACGAACTCCTCGATGACCCTCAGCGGAGCGACCGGGTAGTACAGGCGCTCGACGTGGCGCGCGAGCTCGACCGCGCGACGCGTCACGCGGTTGGCCTGGATGTGGTCGGGGTGGCCGTAGAACCCGTCCGCGTCGTAGGTGAGAACGACGGTCGCCGAGACCTCGTCAAAGAGCGCCGCCAACGTGTGGGCGACGCGTTCGACGTCGGAGTTGACGAAGGCCCTCGGGTCGTCGTTGGCCGCCCACCCGGGCAGCCCAGAGTCGAGGAAACCGAGCGACACGCACCTCGTCACGCCGATCAGGTCCGCCGCGCGCCGGAGCTCGGCGGCGCGCGTCGCGGCCGTGTCCAGGTCGTCGTGACCGGGCTCGACGCCCGCGCGCCCGCCCGCGTCGATGCCCAGCTGGCCCTGCGTGCACGTCACGAGCACCACGTCGTGGCCGGCGTCGCCGTAGCGCGAGGTGGCGCCGGCGGTGAAGAGCGACTCGTCGTCGGGGTGCGCGTGAACGCACACCAGGGTCCCGGTCATTCCGGCGAGCCTAGGAGGCGGCCAACTGACTGATGCGCACGACGAGCAGGACGCCCGCGACGATGAGGTAGGTCCCGACGCCGGTGAGCAGCACGCGACGGGCCCGAGAGCGAATCGGCGACTCGAGCAGGGCGAGGCGCGGGGTGCGCCAGTCGAGCCGGTCGCCCGCGTACGTCGGGCGCGGCCCCGCGCGACGCAGCCCAATGGGCAGGCCCACTACCAGGCCGAGCCCGGCGACGCCGGAGAGGACCTCGAGCAGGCGAATGACGTTGACCGACGAGAAGAGGGTCGAGACCATCATGACGACCGACAGCACGGCCAGCGCGGTGACGACGACGACCGCGACCGCGTTGAGCCATCGGCTGTTGACCCACGGCCCGAGCGCGGCGCGGTCGTTGGCGAGCAGCAGCACGAAAATGGTCGTGCTCGGCAACATGAGCCCACAGAGCGCCTGGACCGCGAGGGTGATGAGCCCCAGGGGCGCGCCGGGCAGCAGGGTCACTCCCCCGGCCACGCTCAGCAGCACGGCGAAAGCCCCGTAGAAGCCCTTGGCGTCGCGCAACGGCACGTCGAGTCCCTGGGCAAAGCGCGGCGACAGGTCGCCCAGGGCGTAGCTCGACGCCAAGGTGACGACCGCGGCGCCGATCACCGACGCGTTGAGCAGGACGATCGCGAAGAACGCCCCCGCGTCGTGACCCACGTAGCGGCCCAGCCCGCGCGCGACGCCCAGCGCGTTGGTGTAGGAGTTGGTCCCGCCGTGGCCCGACAGGCCGGCGGCGGCGACGCCGACGAGCAGCGTCGCGACCGCGACGACGATCACCGCGCCGATGATCGTGTCCGCGCGCTCGTAGTTCAGCCAGCGCGGCGAGATGCGCTTGTCGACGATGTTGCTCTCCTGAAAGAAGAGCTGCCACGGGGCGACGGTCGTGCCGATGATCGAAATAATGAGCAACACGCTCGCCGACGACGCGCCACCGCGGATCGCCGGCACGCCCAGGCCGTGGCCGATCTGCCCGACGGCGAGGTGGGCGTGCACGACGAGGGGGATCACCACGACGTTGACCGCGACGAAGAGCATCATGAAGCGCTCCCAACGTCGGAACGACCCCGTCGCGGTCACCCCAAAGAGCGTGACCGCGGCGATCGGCACCGACGCGTACGGCGAGACCCCGAAGTACTCCATCGACAGCGAGATCCCGATGAACTCGGTGACGATGATGAGAAAGTTGAGGACGAGTATCGACGAGATTGACACCGTGCCCCATCGCCGCCCGATTCGCTCTCGAATGAGCCGGCCGTGGCCCACGCCGGTGACCGCGCCGAGTCGAGCGACCATCTCCTGGTTGACGATGAGCACGGGGATGAGCAGCGGCAGGGTCCACAACAGGGAATAGCCGAAGTTCTGGCCGGCCTGGACGTAGGTCGAGACGCCGCCCGCGTCGTTGTCGCCAACCATGACGATGAGCCCGGGGCCGATGATCGCGAGCAGCGCCAGCAGGCGGCCCCGCAATCCGCGTCGCGACTCGGTCTCGTGGGCGTTGACCGTCCCGAAGGCGCCACGAATCTGTTCGTTGTGTGTCGCCTGGGGCACGTCACCCCCTTCTCTGGTCGTCGTGGTGGCCCGTCGCGGCCGACGATCGAGAGGTCTAGGGACGTTCCCGGCGCGGACGCGAAGCGGTCGTAGCGATTAGCCGGCGCGAGCCGGTACTCGGAGGTTTCAGAGAGACCCCCTTAGAACGCGACCCGGGGCCCGACGCGCGGTCACTCCTCGACCGCCGTCATGCCGAACTCGCGGCGCCAGCCCTGGGGCATGAGCTCGTCGAGTAGGTCATCGACAGTCACGACCACGACCAGCGCGCCGTGCTCCTCGTCGAGCACGGGCAGCACGGTGAGGTTGAAGTCGCTCATCTTGCGCGCGACCTGGTGAACGTCCCAGTGGGGGTGAACGTGGGTGAGCGGCGACCGGGCCACCGACAGCGCGGTGTCGTCGTCGCGCGCGCGCACTATCGACGCCACCGCGGCGGCACCGACGGGGTGACCCGCGTCGTCGAGCACAAAGACGTCGTGGAGCGACTCGGCGGGGACCTTGGAGACCCGCACGGCCTCGATCGCGTCGGCCACCGTGGACCCCGCGGCGACCGCGACGAAGTCGGTGCTCATCAGCCCGCCGGCGGTGTCGGCGTTGTAGGAGAGGAGGTGTCGCACCTTGGCGCGGTGGTCGTCGGGTAGGCCCTCGAGGATCGTCAGTCGGCGCTCCTGGTCAACCTCGGTGATGAGGTCGGCGGCGTTGTCGGGCTCCATCCGCGCGAGCAGTCGGGAGGCTTCGGCGTCACTACGCGACTCCAGGAACTCGAGCTGGTGAGTCGTGTCGAGCTCCTCGAAGACGTCCGCCTCGAGCTCGCGGTCGAGGCCCACGGCCTCGATGATCTCCTCGCCCTCCTCGTGGCTGGCCTGCTCGACGAGGTCCGCGATCTGGGCGGGGTGAAGCTTGGCGAGTTTGCGGTAGGGGATGCGCAGGCGAGCGGTGGGCACGTGGCTGACGAAGGGCTCGATCGACGCGAAGTCCACGATCGACTCGGCCTTGACCCGCTCGCCGATGCGCGGCCCCAGGAGTCGACGCAGCAGCGGACGGCGCCCCGCGTCGACCCCGACGACCTCCCAGCGTCCGTCGACCTGGGCGATCTCGATCTCGTTGGCGGTGATGAGTCGTCCTCGCACGAGGTTGATCGAGTGGCGAGCGAGGAGGTCCTCGGCGAGGAGGAGTTCGCCCGGCCGGCGCTCGAATCGCCGAAGGTCAACGCGCTTGCCGGCGAAGGTCACGCGCCCCTCGTCGAGCCCGCCGATCTTGCGGATCGGCACGAAGAGGTCGCGGCCCTCGATCCGGATCACCGCCCCGACGATCGGGGGGTGTGCGTCGTCGCCGAGGCGCGCGACCAGGTCCTGGACGCGGCCGATCCGGTCGCCGTGGTCGTCGAACATCGGCCGGCGCAGGAACGTGGAGAGGTGGCGGATATCTGTCATTCGGGGTCCTTCGAGCCCTCCAAGGCTACTCCCCTCACGCCGACTCCGACCAGGGACGACGTGAACGCGGCGTGACGCTCAGCGCGACGCCGCGACGGCCCGCACGGACTCGATCGCGTAGTCGAGGTCGTCGTCGGTCACGTCGTGGTGGGTCACCAGGCGCGCGCGCCGTGGCGCAATCGTGTCGCCGAGCACGCCGACCTCGCCGAGCCGCGCGATCACGCGACTCGCGTCGTCGACGTCGAAGGCGACGATGTTGGTCTCACACGTCGCCGGGTCGTAACCGGCGTCGGGGAACGCGAAGGCCACGGCGTCGGCGAGGCGACGAGCCCGCGCGTGGTCGTCGGCGAGGCGCTCGACCATGGAGTCGAGCGCGACGAGCCCCGCCGCGGCGAGAACCCCGGCTTGGCGCATGGCGCCACCAAGGCGCTTGCGTTCCACGCGCGCGGCGCCGATGAGGTCGGACGGGCCCGCGAGGAGGGAGCCAACCGGCGCGCACAGCCCTTTGGTCAGGCACGACATGACCGTGGTCGCGCACGCCGCGTACGCCGCGGCCGGCACCCCGGTGGCCACGACCGCGTTGAAGAGGCGAGCACCGTCGAGGTGGATCGGTCGGTCAACCGCGCCGGCAAGCGCCCGCAGGGCCTCAATCGGGTAGGTCCGTCCCCCCGAGGCCATGTGAGTGTTCTCCACCGTCACCAGCGAGACGTGCGGCCGGTGGTGCACCTCGGACGCAATGACTGCGCGCACCTCGTCGACGTCAAGCGCGCCGGTTCGGTCGCCCACGGTCGCGAACTGGATCGCCGAGTTGCGAGCGGCCGCGCCCAGTTCGAACCCGACGACGTGGGAGTTCGCCCCCGACACGACCACGTCGCCCGGTCGGGTGAGCACGCGCAGCGCAATCTGGTTGGCCATCACCCCACTGGGCACGAAGACCGCCGCGGGCTTGCCGACGAGCGCCGCGTACCGAGCCTCGAGCGCGTTGACCGTGGGGTCGTCGCCGAACCCGTCGTCGCCGACGTCGGCGGCGGCCATCGCCTCGCGCATCGCCAGCGTCGGTCGGGTCACGGTGTCGCTGCGCAGGTCGACTCGGCGGGCCACGCGCCGAGGCTAGCCCCGGGCTTCGTAGACTCGTCGCGTGAGCGACGACTTCGAACTGACCGTCGACGTCGCCCACGGCGTTCACGGCCACCTCGGGGTCAAGGTCGTCGAGGTCTCACCCGAGCGCGTGGTGATGACGGTGGAGGTAGGGCCCCACACCCACCAACCTTTCGGTCTGCTTCACGGCGGCGTGTCCGCGCTGCTCGCGGAGAGCGCCGCGTCCTACGGCGCGACGCGCGCGGTGTGGCCCGACGAAATCGCCGTCGGCACCGAACTCAACTGTTCGCACCTTCGTTCGATGAGCGACGGAACGCTCACCGCGGTCGCAACTCCGCTTCGCAAAGGCAAGCGCATCCACGTCTGGGCGATTGACCTCACCGACGACCAGGGGCGGCTCATCTGCGTGGCCCGTTGCTCGCTGGCGATTCTGCCCGGGCCGGCTCGCGCGCAGTCCACCGCCTAAACTCTTCGTCAATACGCGGAAAGGAACACCATGGGCGTTCGCTTCAGGGGTTGGGGCACCGCGGTCCCCGACCGAGTCGTCACCAACGACGACCTCTCCAAGACGCTCGACACCTCCGACGAGTGGATCACCGAACGCACCGGCATCAAGGAGCGACGCATCGGTGGGTCCGCGAGGAGCCTGGGCGGCCTCGCCGCTCAGCGCGCGCTCGACGACACGGGGGTGAGCGCGTCCGACATCGACTTCCTGGTGCTCGCGACGACGACCCCCGACCGCATGTGTCCGGCGACCGCACCGATGATCGCCGACGACCTTGGCCTGTCGTGCCCGGCGATGGACGTCAACGCGGCGTGCAGTGGATTCATGTTCGCCGTGCGAACGGCCCAGGGGCTCCTTGAGACCGGCAATAGGCGCATATTGGTCGTCGGCGCCGAGAACCTCTCGCGATGGGTCGACTGGGGAGACCGCAACACCGCGGTCCTGCTCGCCGACGGCGCGGGCGCGTGCGTCATGGAGTACGACGACGTGGGCAACGACCTACTCAGCTTCTCGCTGGGCACCGATGGCTCGGCCGCGGACCTCCTCACCTGCGAGCACGGGGGCCACTTCCAAATGGACGGCAAGGAGGTCTTCCGTCGCGCGGTTCGCGTGGTGGTGAGCTCGGCCGAGGAGGCGCTCGAGCGCGCCGGGGTCGGCGCCGACGAGCTCTCGCTGCTCATCCCGCACCAGGCCAACGTGCGGATCATCCAGGCCGCGTGCCAGCGCCTGGGCGTCGACATGGACAAGGCGGTCGTCGTTCTCGACCGCTACGGCAATAACTCCAGCGCGTCGATCCCCCTCGCCGTGGGCGACGCGCGCGACAACGGTCGCGTCAAGCCCGGCGACCTCGCGCTGTTGACGGGGTTCGGCGCGGGAATGACCTGGGCGTCCGCGGTCGTGCGGTGGTCCCCGTGAGCGGGCCGTCGCTCGTCATCCTCGCCGCGGGGCGCGCGCGCCGCTACGGCGGCCTGAAGCAACTCGCCCCCATCGGCATCAACGGCGAGGGGGTCATCGACCTCCTCGCGTCCGACGCCTACGCCGCGGGCTTCGACGACATCGTCATCGTGGTCAACCCCGACACGGGACCCGAGATCCGCGGCCACGTCGCCGCCAACTGGCCCAAGGGACGGCGCGTCGCCTTCGAGGTCCAGCACAGCCTGCGCGGAACGGTCGACGCCGTCGTCGCCGCGGTGCCGAGCCTCGACCTCTCCAAACCCTTCGGGGTCTCCAACGCCGACGACCTCTACGGCCGCGACGCGTTCACCAAGCTCGGTCGCCACCTGGCGTCGAGCCCCAACCACTGCCTCGTCGGGTTCGCGCTCGACCGCGCGTTGGTCGGCGAGCTGCCCGTGTCGCGCGGGGCGTGCAACGTCGTCAACGGGCACCTCACCGACATCTTCGAGCGTCGCAACGTCAGCGCGAGCCTGGACGGCTACCGAGCCGACGACGGCGCGGAGCCGCGCACGCTCCACCCCTCGACGATCGTGTCAATGAACCTCTGGGGCTTCCAGCCGTCGATTGTCGACCTCATGCGCCGGGCCGTCGCCGACCACGACTTCTCGGTCGAGCCCGAGGTCCAGTTGCCGGTGTTCGTCGGCTCGATCCTGCACCGCACGCCCCTTCGCTTCGACGTCCTGTCGACGACGTCGCGGTGCATCGGGGTCACCCACGCGTCCGACCTGCCCCTCGCCCAGGACCTGGTGCGCCAAGAGGTCGAGTCGGGCCAGCGGCCCTCGGTGGCGTTCGCCTAGTCGGCCACGGCGAGCTCCGGCCCGCCGCGCGAGTCGATGAACGTCTGCAGGCGACGGTCTGGGATGAGCCAGCTGAGTGCGACCACCACGAAGACGGCGACCGCGGCGGCGCGCGACACGAACGCCAGCGGAATCGCGACCACGTAGCCGCTCGCCGAGAGCTTGGGCTTGAGGTCGCTGCCCAGCGCGCGGCGCAGCGCCGAGTTGGGGCCGTGCGCCGCGACGATGAGCGTCTGGAGCACGGTGTAGGCGACCGCGCCCATCACGCACGCCGCGCCGTAGACAATCACGGTGTCGCGCGCGAAGCCGTTCTCGGCCATCCACGCCGTGACGAAGGGCACCAACGACAGCCAGAAGAGGAGGTTGTTGTTGGCCCACATCAGCCCCGGTGAGATGCACTTGACCACGTTGAGCAGGTGGTGGTGGTTGTTCCAGTAGGTCGCGAGCAGAACGAAGCTGAGCGCGTAGGCGAAGAACGACGGGAGCGACGAGCGCAGGTCGTGGAACGTCGCGCCGTGAGGCTGGCGAAGATAGAGAACCATGATGGTGATCAGGATGGCGAAGACGCCATCGCTGAACGCTTGGATTCGTAATGTCGTCACGTCCGGTCTCCCTTCCCGTCAGCGCCCGAGTCCTCGGGGGCGACGCCGTGCCTTGGGGGGTGACAACTCTGCCGGTACCTCGGCGATCGCCGACCGCAGACCGGTCAGGGCTGAGAGCAGCGAGCGCTGGCGCGTGTTGCTCATTCCGTCGACCAGGGCCACGCACACCTGCTGGACCTCGGGCAGGACCAGGTCGAGCACCGCCTGCGCGTTGGGGGTCACATCGATGAGGACCCGGCGCCGGTCGTCCGGGTCCGAAAGCCGGGTGACGAACCCCAAACGTTCGAGCCCGTCGATCAGGGAGGTCACCGAGCCGCTCGTAATGTGCATGCGCGCGCCCATCTCACCCGCCGGGATCGGGCCGGCGTTGCCCTCGATGACCGCGAGCGCGTTGAGCGCGGCGTGGGTCAGCCCGCGCCGGCGCGCGACCCCGGCGACCAGGTTCTCGACCAGGCCCCCCAC
>JBOGFU010000216.1:0-2632 GCA_050743545.1 Acidimicrobiales bacterium
CGGGGATCTTCAAGAGCGACGACCCCGTGCGCATGGCCGCGGCGATCGTCGAGGCCACGACCCACTACGACGACGCGCAGGCGCTGGCCAAGGTCTCGACCGGGCTCGGCGCGGCGATGAAGGGCGCCGAGACCTCGACGCTGGAGCTGCGCCTGGCCGAGCGCGGCTGGTAGTCGTGCGCGTCGGCGTGCTCGCCCTCCAGGGTGACGTCGCCGAGCACGCCGCGATGCTCGACTCGGTGGGCGCGACGGCGGTATACGTGCGGCGCGCGGGCGATCTCGACGGGATTGACGCGCTCGTGATGCCCGGCGGGGAGTCGACCGCGATGCTGCACTTGCTCGCGACCTCCGGGCTGCGCCAGCCCCTCGGCGACGCGTTGGAGGCCGGCCTGCCCGTGCTCGCCACGTGCGCGGGACTCATCCTGCTCGCCGACAAGGTCGTCGACGGTCGCGCCGACCAGTGGAGCTACGCGCGCCTCGACGTCGGGGTGCGCCGCAACGGCTACGGGCGCCAGGTCGCGAGCTTCGAGTCCGACGTTCGCGTCGCGGGGGTCGGGGTCATGCACGGGGTCTTCATCCGCGCGCCGCGGATCGAGTCGTGGGGCGCCGAGGTCGAGGTCATGGCGAGCCTCGACCACGGCGACGGCGAGCACCCGGTGCTCGTGCGCCAGGGTTCGATCATCGGCGCGTCGTTCCACCCCGAGCTCGCCCACGACGACCGCCTCCACCGCCTCTTCGTCGAGTCGCTGTAGCCGGTAGCATCGCTACGCCCGTAGGGCAGGAGGAATCATGTCCGGCCATTCGAAGTGGGCGACGACCAAGCACCGCAAGGGCGCCAAGGACAGCGCGCGCGCCAAGGTCTTCGCCAAGCTCATCCGCCAGGTCGAGGTTGCCGCGCGCGAGGGCGGGGGCGACCCCGCGTCCAACGCCACGCTGCGCACGATGTTCCAAAAGGCCCGCGAGGCGAGCGTGCCGATCGACACCATTGAGCGCGCGATCAAGCGCGGCACGGGTGAGCTGGAGGGCGCGCGCTACGAGCCCGTGAGCTACGAGGGCTACGCCCCCGGGGGCGTCGCGGTCATCGTCGAGACCCTGACCGACAACCGCAACCGCACGAGCGCCGAGATCAAGCACCTCTTCTCCAAGCTCGGCGGGTCGATCGCCGAGCCGGGGTCGGTGTCGTGGCAGTTCGCGCGCAAGGGCGTGGTCGAGGTCGCCAAGCCGGTCGACGAGGACCAGCTCCTCGAGTGGGTCGCCGACGCCGGGGGCGAGAACTTCACCGACGAGGGCGAGTCCTACCAGGTGACCAGCGAGCCCCACGACCTGATGGCGATGCGCGACGCGCTCGAGGCCCACGGTCTTAAGGTCACCAGCGCCGAGCTGACCCTCGTGCCCCAGAACCTGGTCGAGGTCGCCGACGAGGGGGAGGCCAAGCGCGTGCTGCGCCTGGTCGACGCGATGGACGAGCACGACGACGTCCAGAACGTCTACGCCAACTTCGACGTCGCCGACGAGGTCCTCGCCGCCTTCGCGGGGTGATGCCGGCCCGCGGGCCGCACGCGCAGTAATATCGAACACGTGTTCGTATTGGGCATCGACCCGGGGCTGACGCGCTGCGGCTTCGGCGGCGTGGACGGCTCGCTCACCGAAGTCGAGTCCTTTCGCGCGAGGGCCGCGGGGGTGTTAGAGACCGACCCCGCCGACCCCGTGGAGCGGCGCCTTGGGCTCATGAGCACCGAGCTCGAGCGCCTCTACGACGACCTCGCCCCCGACGTCGTGGTGGTCGAGCGGGTCTTCTACCAGCGCAACGCGCGCACGGCGATCCCGGTCGCCCAGGCCAGCGGCGTCGCGATCGCCATGGCCGGCGCGCGCGGGGTCCCGGTGCGCCAGTTCACCGCCCAGGAGGTCAAGCTCGCCGTGACCGGCTACGGCGCGGCGACCAAGGCCCAGGTCCAGGCGATGGTCGCGCGACTCTGCCACCTCGCTGAGGTGCCGCGCCCCCCCGACGCCGCGGACGCGCTCGGGCTCGCCATCACTTACCTCATGACCGCGCGGACCGAGGCCCGCCTGGCGGCGGCGGTCAATCGGTGATCGGCTGGCTCAGCGGCGAGGTGCGCTTTCGTGGCGCCAGCGGCGCGGTCGTCGTCGACGTCGGCGGGGTCGGTTACGAGGTCCACGTCGCGCGCGACGACCTCACCCCGGGCGACGAGGCGAGGCTCTTCGTCCACACCGTCGTGCGCGACGACGCGATCCTGCTCTACGGGTTCACGACCTACGAGGAGCGCGAACTCTTCGAGCTGCTCATCGCCACTCCGGGGGTGGGACCCTCGACCGCGCTCGGCGCGCTGCGCACGATGACCGCCGCGGAGCTCGCCGAGGCGATCGAGGCGGGCGACACCAATCGGATCTCGCTTATCCCGGGCATCGGGCCCAAGACCGCGAGTCGCATCGTGCTCGAGCTCAAGGGCAAGCTCGTCCTCCAGCTCGCCGCGTCGGGGCCGGTCGCAGCGCACGCGGAGGCCCTGGGCGACGCGCTGCGCGCGCTCGGCTACAGCGCGGGCGAGATCCGCGACGCGGTGAGCGGGGTCGACCCCACCGACGACGAGGCCGGCGCGCTGCGCGAGGCCCTGCAC
>JBOGFU010000217.1:0-3616 GCA_050743545.1 Acidimicrobiales bacterium
GACCTGGGCACGGCAATCATCATCGTGCTGGTCGTCGCCGCGATGATGGTGGTCGCCGGGGTCCCCCCGCGCTTCATGACGTTCCTCGCGGTGGTCGGGTCGGCGTCGGTCGCGCTCGCGGTCTACGGCAAGCTCCTGCACAAGTACCAGATCGAGCGCTTCATCTCCTTCCTGCACCAGAACTCGACGAGCCCCGCGATGCAGCAGTTCGTCTACGAGGTCAACAACGCCAAGAGCGCGATCGGCGCGGGGGGGCTGCACGGCGCGGGGCTCTTCCACGGCCTCCAGACGGTGCTCGGCTACGTGCCCGAGCAGCAGACCGACTTCATCTTCACCGCGGTCGGCGAGCAGCTGGGCTTCATCGGCGCGTCGCTCATCATCCTGCTGCTCGGCTTCGTGGGCTTTCGCATGTTCTGGATCTCGCGCACGGCCAAGGACACCATGGGCAAGGTGCTGTGCCTGGGGATCTTCATCTTCTTCGCGTTCAGCTGCTTTGAGAACATCGGGATGACCATGGGGATCATGCCGGTCGCGGGCATCCCCCTGCCCTTCCTCAGCTACGGCGGGTCGGCCGAGGTGGTCTTCTACGTCGCCGGTGGGCTCGTTCTCTCCGTGTCGCGCCGGCGCGGTTAGCGTGGTCGCCCGTGAGTGACGCGCCCGACACCGAGCCGCCGGCCGAGCCCCCGGTGCTCGACGCCCAGGGCAACGTGGTCGAGGAGTTCCGCGTGGTCACCGCCGAGAGCGTGACCTACGACCTCTCCGACTCGTCGCCCTTCGTGCACCTGATGGAGACCCAGCCCCCCTACCGCAACCTGTCCATCCCCATCGCGATCGGTGAGGCCACCGCGCTCCAGCTCGCGCTCGACGGGGGAACCGGTCGGCGCCCGGGGACCCACGAGCTCGCGTCCGAGCTCCTCGCGCGCCTGCGCGCCGACGTCGTGGCGGTGCGCATCGTGCGCGAGGAGGGCGGCGTCTACTACGCCGAGCTCGACCTCATGGGGCCGGGGGGCCACGTCGTCGTCGACAGCCGACCCTCCGACGCGATCATCCTCGCGATGCGCCAACGACCCCCCGCGCCGATCCTGTGCGCGCGCGGGGTGCTCGACGCCTAGGTGAGCGCGGCGAGCGGTCGTATCTCGCCGCCCTGGCGCTCGGTGGCGTTTTCGTCCGAGATTCGCAGCAGCAGCGCGACGATGACGTAGTTGGCGAGCAGCGAACTCCCGCCGTAGGCCATGAACGGCAGGGTGATCCCGGTGAAGGGCAGGATCCGCAGAACCCCGGCCATGATGACGAACGCCTGGATCCCGATCGTGGCCGACAGCGCGGTCGCCGCGAGTCGCACGAAGTCCGAGTGCGCGCGCTGGGCGATGCGGAATCCCTCGCCGACGAAGAGCGTGAACAGGCAGAGCACCACGATGATGCCGAGGAAGCCCAGCTCCTCGCCGACCGCGGCGAAGATCATGTCCGAGGTGATCTCGGGCACGGTGCCCGACTGGCCCAGGCCCAACCCGGTGCCGGTGATCCCGCCCGCGGCGAGGGAGAACCACCCGTAGGCGAGCTGGTGCGAGTAGTTGAAGTTGGCCACCGACCACGGGTCGAGCCACTGGCTGATGCGCTGGTGGATCTGGGAGAAGACCTGGGTCGCCAGGTAGCCGCCCCCCGCGAAGAGCCCCACGCCGAGCATGACGTAGGTCTTGAGCCCGGTGGTCACCCACAGCAGCGCGAGGAAGAGCACGAAGAGCAAGATCGCGAAGCCCACGTCGTTCTCCGCGCCGAGCACGCCGATCGCGAAGCCCCACGCGACGAGGATCGGCAGCAGCGTCTTGGGGGGCACGATGAGCCGTCCGCCGATGCGCTGGGTGGGCGTCGAGAGGAGCTCGCGGTTGGCCGCGAAGTACGACGCGAAGAAGAACGCGAGCAGGATCTTGGCGATCTCCACCGGCTGAAAGGAGAGGGGCCCGGCCTTCACCCACAGCCGGGCGCCGTTGACCGTCTCGCCGAAGTGGGGCACCAGCGGCATGAGCAGCAGGGCGATCGCGCCGACGAGGGTGAGGTAGCGATAGCGGTCGAGGTCGCGCACGCGCCGCACCACGACGAGGGTCACGACCAACGACACCGCGCCGAGCAGGAACCACACCGCCTGGTAGCCCGCGCGCACCGGGTTCCACCGGGCGATCTCCACGTAGCCAATGCCGTTGAGGAGGGTGGCGATAGGGAGAAGAACCTGTGACGAGCGCGGGGCGAGAAAGCGAATCGCGACGTGCAGCGCGAGGGTGATCCCGACGATGACCGCGAGGAAGGAGACCAGGCGCGGGGGCATGTGGCCCTGGGCGCCGAGCGACGCCAGGATGTAGAAGCTCGCCGTGATGATCCACGCCAAGACGAGCAGGCCCAGCTCGGTTGAGCGTGACGTACGGGCCGCGGAGAAGGACCGGGCGGGCGACGGCGTCGAGAGCGTCGCGTGTCTCGCCACGAGCCAACTGTAGTCGTACGATTGTGCCTACACGCCCCAGTAAAGGAGTCGCGGCGCCGTGTCGGTCTCACCCTCGTCCTTCGGTCCCGAGCGCTTCTCGAGCCGCGAGCTGTCGCGTCTCGAGTTCGGCGCGCGCCTGCTCGACCTCGGCGAGGACGTCCGCCTGCCCGTGCTCGAGCGCTGCAAATTCGTCGCGATCTTCGCCGACATGATCGACGAGTTCTTCCAGGTCCGCGTGGTGTCGATCCAGGACAAGGTCGCCGCGGGGGTTCAGAGCATGTCGGTCGACGGCATGCGCCCGCGCCAGCAGCTCGCCGCGATCAAGGAGCGAGTGACGTCGCTGGTCGAGCGCCAGGACCGCCTCGTGCTCGACGTGCTGATGCCGGAGTTGGCGCGCGGCGGGCTCGCGGTCGTGCACTACGACGACCTCGACGACACCGAGCGAAAGGACCTCACCGAGTACTTCGACGAGCACGTCTACCCGATCCTCACCCCGCTCGCGGTCGACCCCGGTCACCCCTTCCCGATGATCTCCAACCTCTCGCTCAACATCGCCGTGACGGTCATCGACGAGTCGACGGGCGAGGAGCGTCGGGCCCGCGTCAAGGTGCCCAACTCGATCCCGCGATTCCTCGCGACCTCCGCGGAGCGCTACTGCCTCTTAGAGGACCTGATCATGGCCAACCTCGGTCGCCTCTTCCCGGGGATGGTCATCGGTCGCGCCGACCTCTTTCGGGTGACCCGCAACGCCGACCTGGCATTGGAAGAGGACGAGACCGACGACCTGCTCGTCGCGCTCGAGGTCGAGCTGCGCCGTCGACGCTTCGGCGAGGCGCTGCGCGTCGAGATTCAGAGCGGGATGAGTCGCGGGTTCTTGGAGCTCCTGGTCGACGAGCTCGACCTCGACCCGTCCAACGTCTACGTGACCGACGCGCCCCTCGGGCTTCACGACCTGTGGAGCCTCTACTTTATGGACCGCCCGGAGCTCAAGGGGGAGGGCTGGTCGCCGGTGACCCCGCCGCGGCTCTTGGTGGGCGACCACGTGGGCGACCTCTTCGCGACGATCCGCGAGGGCGACGTGCTGTTGCACCATCCTTACGACTCGTTCGGCGACTCGGTCGAGGCCTTTGTCTCCCAGGCGGG
>JBOGFU010000218.1:0-1760 GCA_050743545.1 Acidimicrobiales bacterium
GTCGAGACCCACGCGCTGTGGTGGTCGCGATTGGGCAGGAACGCCGGGCGCCCGGCGCACGCCGCGTCGAGGTCGGCGGCGGTCGGCCCCCCCGGGAAGGTGTCGAGCGACCAGCCGCCGCCCAGGACCCACTCGTCGGGCCCGAGTCGCGCGCAGTGCGCGGCAATCGCGTCGAGGCAGTCGTCGCGCGTTCGCAGGCCGAGCAGGTTGCAGCGCAGGCCCTCGAGCGCCGCGTTCGCCGCGTGGACGTGCGCGTCTCCGAAGGATGGCACCACCAGACGCCCGCGTAGGTCGACGACACGCGTGCGCGGTCCGACGAGCTCGGCGACCTCGTCGTCGCGCCCGATTGCGACAATGGCCCCGTCGCACACCGCGAGGGCCCGTGCGTAGCCAGAGTCGTGGGCGCTCGAGAGCACTCGTCCCCCCACCAACGCCAGGGACGCCGGCGTCGTCATCGCCGCTCCTGGGCCGCGTGCCCGCGGCGCGGGTCGAGCCACGCGGGGGTGCGCGTGGCGACGAGGCGGTGCAGCCCGTGGTGTACGAGCGCGGACTGCGTCGCGCCGTCGCCGCGCTCGGCCGCGCGCACGGCCGCGCGCACCATCGCGCCCCCCACCGAGCGCACGGGCTCGGGTGGCAGGAGGCCCCGCGGTCCCTGGGCCAGGGCTCCCTGGGTGTCCTCGTCGCGCTCACCGAGGGCCACTCGCCCGAGGATCCGACCGATGAGCGCGCTGGGCGCGACGCCGTTGCCCGAGTATCCGACCCCGTAGTAGACGTCGACGTCCGCGTCGAGGCGCCCCACGAAGGGTAGGTGCCCGGGCGCGCGGTCGACCGGGCCGCCCCAGCCGTGGGTGAGGCGAGCGTCGGCGAACTGGGGGAACCAGCGACGGAAGTCGGCGGCGACCTCGGCGAGCACGGTGGGGTCATGGTACTGGCGGGCCGTCACGCGGCCGAAGGACCCCAAGGCCCCGCCGCCGCGGCCGAAGGCGATGCGCCCGTCGGTCGTCACCTGCGCGTAGTGGACCATCAGGCGAGAGTCGCCGAAGAGGTCGCCCCCCGACCAGTCGAGGCGACCGACGCGCTCGCCGAGGGGCTCGGTCATGACGATGTGGCTGCCGATGGGGATGATCGCTCGACGCAGCTCACGCAGTGACGCGGCCCACGCGCCGGTGGCGAGCACCACGACGGGTGCGCTCACCGACCCCGCGGGGGTTCGCACGAGCGCGGGGCGGCGTCGCTCCAGGCCGATCATCGGGCTCGCTTCGTGGATCTCAACGCCGAGCTCGTGGGCGACTCGGCGCATCCCGCGCACGAGCATCGCCGGCTGGACCGACGCCGCGTCGGTCTGGCGGACCCCGGCGAGCGGAACCGGGGACCCGGTGCGGCGTCGCAGGTCGTCCGGGTCGAGCGCCTCGAGGCGCTCGGCGCGCCCGAGGCGCGCGCACGCGTCCATCGCCGCGGACCACGACCCGAGCTGCCAGGGCGAGCTCGCGGTCCACAGTGCCCCGCGGCGCCGGAAGTGACAGTCGATGCCGTGCTCGGCGCTGAACGCCTCAATGCGGTCGATCGCCCACGCCGAGCGCGCGGCCAGGCGCAGCGCCTCGGCTTCGCCAAAGCGGTGGACGAGCCCGTCGAGCTCGTCGTGCCAGCCGGTCGCCCATCCGCCGTTTCGCCCGCTCGCGCCCAGGCCGCACTCCTCGCGTTCGAGCAACACGACCTTGGCGTCGCGCGCGCGCTCGGCAATCTCGATCGCCGCCCACAGC
>JBOGFU010000219.1:0-6525 GCA_050743545.1 Acidimicrobiales bacterium
CGTCGAGGTACGTCGCCGCCATCCGAGAAGCGTATCGGCGGGTCGGCGAATCGCCTCGCGAGTACCCTGACGGGGTGAGCGAGGCCCCGACCCCCGCGTCGTCGTTCGCGTCCGACGTCCTCGCGCCGCTCGTGCGCGGCGAGGACCTCCATCGCGACGTCGCGCGAGCGGGACTGGCCGAGGTCCTCGAGGGTCGCGTCGAGCCCGTGCTCGTGGCCGGGTTCCTCACCGCCCTGACCGCCAAGGGCGAGTCCACCGAGGAGATGACCGGCTTCATCGACGCGATGGTCGCCGCGGCGTCGACCTTTTCCATCGGCGCCGACGCGATCGACATCGTGGGGACCGGCGGCGACCAGCTGCACACCGTCAACGTCTCGACCATGGCGGCGCTCGCCGTCGCCGGCTGCGGCGTGCCCGTCGCCAAGCACGGCAACCGCTCGGCGACGTCCTCGGTCGGGTCCGCGGACCTGTTGGAGGCGCTGGGCGTGCGCCTCGACACTCCCCCCGACGTCGTTCGCGCGTGCGTCGCCGAGGCGGGCATCGGATTCCTCTTCGCGCCCACCTACCACCACGCGCTCGCGCACCTCGCCCCGATTCGTCGCGCGCTCGGGTTCCGCACCATCTTTAACGTCTTAGGCCCCCTCGCCAATCCGGCGCTCGTGGAGCGGACCCTCGTCGGGGTGGCCCAGCCCCGCCTCCTCGACCCGATGGCTCAGGTGCTGCGCGCGCGAGGGATCCGCCACGCGATTCTGGTCAGCGCCGACGACGGCCTCGACGAGCTCTCCCTGGGATCGACGTCGACGCTCGTCACGGTCGCCGACGACGGCGTGGTCGCCAGTCGGCTCGATGCGGGCGAACTCCTCTCGCGACACCACGACGCGACGACCCTACGCGGCGGGGGCGTCGCCGACAACGTCGCGTCGGTGCGCCGCTTTCTCGCGGGCGAGCTGGGCGCGGTGTTCGACGTGACCTGCGCCAACGCCGCGCTGGCGCTCATCGTCGCCGGACGCGCGCGCACCCTGGAGCAGGGCTTCGAGATGGCGTCCAAGAGCGTGCTCGACGGCCACGCCGCCGCGGCGCTGGAGAGGCTGGTCGCGGTCTCTAACTCCTAGAGCCGGCGCAGGGCGCGCCGGTGCCACTTGGCGTTCTCCACGTAGGAGGCCGCGCCCGTGGCGATCGCCTCGACGTCGCTCGCGCCCTCTTTAATCACGGCGGGCACCCCGACGGCGAGCGCGCCCGGGGGCACCTGCGTACGATTGCGCACCACCGCGCCCGCGGCGACCGTCGCGCCGGTGTGGACCTCGGCGCGGTGGAGCACGACCGCGCCCGAGCCCACGAGCGCGCCGTCGTGGATGACGCAACCCTCGAGGTGGGCGATGTGACCTATCACGCAGTCGCTGCCGACCAGCGTCGGGAACTCGGCGACCGCGTGGATCATCGAGTTGTCCTGAATCGACGTTCGCTCGCCGATCACGATCGTTCCGTAGTCGCCGCGCAGCACCGCGCCGGGCCAGATCGACGACCACGCGCCGATGCGCACGTCGCCAATCACCACCGCGTCGGGATGGACGAAGGCCTCGGCGTGGATCTGGGGCGTGCGATCGCCCAGCGCGTAGATCGGCATCGCCCCCCTAGTGGCTCAGCCACGAAATTAACTGATAGATCCGCCAGATGAGGTAGATCACGGTCGCCACGAGGAAGAGCCGCCAGCGCCAGGGGATGGGCTCGCGCGGCGCCTCGACGACGCTCTCTCCACAGACCTCGCAGACCTCTCCTTCGACGGGACGGTCGCAGGCCTCGCACCAGCGCGCCACTACTCGGCGCGCACCCTCACGCGCAGCGGGGTCGACCCGAGCTCGAATCGCTCGCGCAGCGATCGCTCGACGTAGCGCAGGTAGGTCGGCGCGAGGCGACCGGAGACGAACAGCGTGAAGGTCGGGGGCTGGCTCGCGCCCTGCACCGCGTAGCGGATCTTGCCCGTGGGCGACGGCTGGTGGGCCTGCAGGTCGCGCACCGCGCGGTTGAGCGCGCCGGTGGGCACGCGCGCGTCGTACTCGCGCGCGGCGACCGCGAGCGCGGGCAGGATCTTGTGCAGCCCCTTACCCGACGTCGCGGTGGTCTTGAGCACGGGCGCGTCGCCCAGGAACGCCAGGCGCTGGCCGATCCCCGCTGTCACCTGAACGCGGTCGTCGGCTCCGACGAGCTCCCACTTGTTGAGGACCACGACCACGGGACAGCCGGCCGCGGCGACGCGCTCGGCGAGGCGCTGGTCCTGGCCGGTCGCGCCGTCGGTCGCGTCCATGACCAGCACCGCGACGTCGGCGCGGTCGAGCGCGTCGAGGCTGCGCAGCACCGCGTAGGTCTCCAGGCCCGCCTCGGTGCGCGCGCGACGGCGCATCCCCGCGGTGTCGATGAAGCGTACGGACCCGATCTCGGTGTCGACCACGGTGTCGATCGCGTCGCGCGTCGTGCCGGGCATGTCGTGCACGACCGAGCGCTCCTCGCCGATGAGGCGGTTGAACAGCGTGGACTTGCCGACGTTGGGCCGTCCCACGATGGCGACGCGCAGCGCGCCGTCGCTCGCCTCGGGCGGCGCCTCCGGGGGCGGGCCCAAGAGGTCGACGAGGTCGTCCAACAGGTCCCCCGCGCCGCGACCGTGGAGCGCGCTGACCGGGTGAGGGTCCCCCGCGCCGAGCCCCAGGAACTCCCAGATCGATGCCTCGTGCGCGGCGTCGTCGACCTTGTTGACGGCGAGCAGGAGTGGCTTGCCAGCGCGGCGCACCCAGCGCGCGGCCTGGTCGTCCTCGTCGACCGGACCGGTCGACACGTCGACCACCAGGATGACGACGTCGGCCTCGGCGAGCGCGGTCTCGGCCTGGCGAGAGACATTGGACTCGAGGTCGTCGCCCCCCGCCAGCCACCCCCCGGTGTCCACGAGGTCGAAGCCCACCCCGCTCCACTCGGCCTCGACGAGCTTGCGGTCGCGGGTCACCCCGCGCTGCTCCTCGACGACGGCGACGCGACGCCCGGCGAGGCGGTTGACCAAGGAGCTCTTGCCGACGTTGGGGCGCCCGACGATGGCGACGCGGGGCCGGCTCACGAGACGAGCGCGTGCTCGCGCAACGCGAGGCGCAGGTCGCGGCCGCTCGTGCGCACCGGGGTCACCGCGCGCGGCAGGTCACCGAGGGTCGAGCCGTCGAGGAAGCGACCCTCGGAGAGACACGCGTCGGCGATGAGGCAGGTGACCCCGGGTGCGATGTCGCGCAGCGCGCGCGAGAGGTCGTGACCCGTCAGCAGGCCGGCGACCTTGATATTGCCGCCGAAGAAGGTGTTGGCGACCGACACCACGTCGACGTCGCGGTAGCCGGCGGCGTCGAGCATCTCGCGCAGCAGGGGCGCGGCGTACTCGCCCGTGAGGACCGCGACCGCGCCGCGCGCGTCGACCTCGGCGGTGTCAACCCGTGCGGCGCGGTAGCCCCACGCCGGAGCGCCGTCGACGCTTTGGAAGAATCCGGTGCCCAGGGCCTCGGTTTCGACCAGGTCGGCGAAGCCCTGGGTAAACGACGCAACCATGCCCACGCCGTTCTCCGCCTGGTCGAGCGACGCGTAGTGCTCGGGCCCCGGCGGTCGCTCCCCCGCGACGAGGTAGAACTCGTCGCTCGCGTAGACCACCGGGCGGCCGAAGAGCTCCGCGGTGAGGTCGTGGTAGCGCCGCGCGAGGGCCACGACGCGCGCGGCCTCGTCGGGGGTGTGGGGCCGCATCGACTCCTCGGTCGACAGGTCGCTCACCCCCACGGGCACCACCGCGAGCGACGCCAGCCCCGGGTAGCTCGTCACGACGTCGTCGAGGGTCGCGACGAGCTCGTCGCCGTCGTTGACCCCCGGGCAGACGACGACCTGGCCGTGGACCTCGACCCCCGCGCGCAGGAGCTCGTCGAGCCAGCGCAGGCTGGTCGCGCCGCGCGGGTTGCGCAGCATCGACGCGCGCAGCCCCGGGTTGGTCGTGTGGATCGACACGTAGAGGGGGCTCAGCTTCTCGTCGATCACGCGCTCCAAGTCGAACTCGGTAAAGCGGGTGAGCGTCGTGTAGTTGCCGTAGAGGAACGACAGGCGAAAGTCGTCGTCCTTGACGTAGAGCGAGCGGCGCAGCCCCTTCGGTAGCTGGTAGATGAAGCAGAACGAGCAGTGGTTGTCGCAGGTGCGGATGCGGTCAAAGACCGCCGAGTCGATCATGACCCCGAGGGGGACCCCCGCGGGCTTGGTGATGGTGACGCGGCGCCCCAGCGCGTCACCGCGGCGCTTGACCACGAGGTCGACGCGCTCGCCGTCGACGAGCTGCTGGTACTCGATGATGTCGGTCGGCGCGCGGCCGTTGACGCTCACCAGCTCGTCGCCGACCTCGAGCCCCGACCCTGCGGCCGGGGACGACTCGGCGATGGACGTGATATGGGCACCCGACACCCGTCCAGCCTACGGGTGGCGCCCACGACCTCCCTAGACTGGACTCGTGAGCGTGGACCGCGTGGTGTTGGCCGCGCCCCGCGGCTTCTGCGCGGGGGTCGAAAAGGCCATCAAGGCCCTCGACTGGATGACCCGGGTCTTTGACCCGCCGGTCTACTGCTACCACGAGATCGTCCACAACCGCCACGTCGTCGAGCACTTCGCGCGCCTCGGGGTGGTCTTCGTCGACGACGTGGCCGACGTCCCCCCGGGCGCGCCGGTGATGCTCTCGGCCCACGGCTCGCCCCCCCAGGTGGTCGCCGCGGCGCGCGAGTCGGGGGCCACGGTCGTCGACGCGGTCTGCCCGCTGGTGACCAAGGTCCACCACGAGACCAAGGTCCGCGCGTCCAAGGGCTTCACCGTGCTCTACGTCGGCCACGAGGGCCACGAGGAGGCCGTCGGCACGATGGCGGTCGCCCCCGACTCGACCGTGCTCATCGAGACCCTCGACGACGTCGACGCGGTGCGCGGCGACGGGCCCTTCGCGCTGCTCAGCCAGACCACGCTGAGCCTCGACGAGTGGCAGGACCTTAGAGAGCGCGTCGAGGCGCGCTTTCCCGACGTGTGGACCCCCCAGCGCAGCGACCTGTGCTTCGCGACCACCAACCGCCAGGCCGCGCTGCGCGCGATCTGCGCCGACGCCGACGCGGTCGTCGTCATCGGGTCGGCCAACTCCTCCAACACCGTCGCGCTGACCAAGGTCGCCGAGGCGTCGGGGTGCCCCCGGGTGCTGCGCGTCAACAACGCCGACGACCTGCCCGACGACCTCACGGGCGTGGTCGCGGTGACCGCGGGCGCGTCGGCGCCCGAGTCCCTCGTCGACGACGTCGTCGCGCGCCTCGCCCCGGCCGGCGGGGTCGAGGAGCGCCGCGAGACGACCGAGGACGAGTACTTCCCCCCGCCGCCCGAGCTGCGCGAGATCCTGCGCGCGCTCTCCGCGCTGGTCGACCTCGCCCTCGACGTGCCCGTGGCGTCGAGTTTTGACGCCGGCGCCGACCGCGTGTTCACCGCGGCCCAGGTGCTCACGGGGGCGCCCAGCTAACCCAACTCGCCGAGGCCCCCGGGTAGACTTGACGCGTGAGTTTTCCTCCCCGCTCGCCGCTGCGCGGGCGTGGGGCCGGCGTCGGCCGCGGGGACTTCACCGCGAACCAACGGTCCTAAGGAGAGCAATGGCCGCCAACGACTTGGAGACCCGTCGCGCGGCGCGCCTGCGCGCGTACGCGATCGACCAGGCCCTCAGCCGCCTGGAGGCCGACTACCCCGGGTTTCGCCCCGAGGCGATCGTGGCGTCGATCTGCGCCTACGAGGAGGAGGGCAACATCGGCGGCGTGCTCGACAAGATGCCCGCCGACATCGACGGACGCCCCTACACGACCCTCGTCGTGGTCGACGGCGGCGACGACAAGACCGCCGAGGTCGCGCGCACCTACCCGGGGGTCGTGGTCATCGAGTTCCCGGTCAACCTCGGCCACGGCGTCGCGCTGCAGGTGACCTATCGCTACTGCATCTCGCGCGGCGTGCAGTACGTCGTGACCCTCGACGCCGACGGCCAGAACGACCCCGCGGAGATCCCCTCGCTGCTCGCGCCCCTCGTCGCCGACGAGTCCGACTTCGTGGTCGCGAGCCGACGCCTGGGCGTCGACCGCACGTCGGACCCGATCCGCAAGGCCGGGGTGCTCTTCTTCTCGTTCCTCATGAACCGCATGACCGGCGCCCACCTCACCGACACGTCGACCGGCTATCGCGGGCTGCGCGTGACGATGCTCGCCGACGTGGTCGACCGACTGACCCAAGAGCAGTACCAGACCGCCGAGCTGCTCATCACGTGCCTCAAGCGCGGGTGGCGCGCGAGCGAGGTGCCCACGGTGTGGCACCCGCGCGCGTCGGGGACCACGAAGAAGGGCGCCAACTGGCTCTTCGGCGCGCGCTACGCGCGCGTCGTGATCGCCACCTGGTGGCGGGAGCGCTAGGCGCCCATCGCCTCGGCGTAGAGCGACTCGAGGGTCGCGCGTAGCTCCTCGGACT
>JBOGFU010000220.1:0-3027 GCA_050743545.1 Acidimicrobiales bacterium
CTCAGGCACCCACCGGCCAGCCGCCGCCTCGGCCTGCGGCGTCACCCACGGCCGGCAGCGGTCGATGAACTCGGCCACCGGCAGCTCGCGCACGTACTCGCCGTTCATGTGGGTCAGCTTCTTCACATCGAAGAAGGCCGGGGCGTGGTGCACGTCTTCCAGGCGGAACGCCTCGACCAGGGTCTCTAGGTCGATCTTCTCCGCCTCGTCGGGCGGGCTCCACCCGAGCAGGGCCAGGTAGTTGCGGAAAGCCTCGGGCAGGAAGCCCTGGCTGCGATAGGACTCGACGGCCACCGGGTCCTTGCGCTTGGAGAGCTTCTTGCGCTGCTCGTTGACGAGCATGGGCAGGTGCGCGTAGGCGGGCAGGTCGACGGCCTCGACGCCGTCGCACTCGTTGAGCGCGAGCCACATCATCACCTGCTTGGGCGTCGTGGGCAGCAGGTCCTCGCCGCGCACCACGTGGCTGATCCTCATCGTGCGGTCGTCGACGAGGTTGGCCAGCGGGTAGAGCGCGACGCCGGTGGAGCGCACCGCGATGAAGTCCTCGGTGGTCGCGTGGGGGAAGACCACGTCGCCGCGGATGAGGTCGTGAACGACCGTCTCGCCCGAGTCGGGGACCCGAAAGCGCAGCGCGGTCGCGGCGCTTCGCGCGACCGCGCGGTCCCGGCAGTGGCCGTCGTAGCCGGGGACGCCGCGACGCTGCGCGCGCTCGTCGATCTGCTCGCGCGTGCAGTCGCACGCGTAGAGGAACCCGCCCGCGTAGAGCGCCTCGGCGGCGCGGGTGTGGTCGTCGTGCAGCGCGGTCTGGAAGAACGGGCCCTCGTCGGCGGTGAGGCCCAGCCAGTCCAGCGCCGAGAGAATGCCCTCGCTCCACTGCGCGCGGCTACGCTCGACGTCGGTGTCCTCGATGCGCAGGACCAGCGCCCCGCCGGTGTGGCGCGCGAAGAGCCAGTTAAAGAGCGCCGTGCGCGCCGAGCCGACGTGCAGGAACCCGGTGGGCGACGGGGCGAATCGCACCCGCGGGGCGCTCACAGCTACTCCTCGAGGGAGAGCGCGCCGTTGGGGCAACTAGCGACCGCCTGGCGCAGCCGATCGTCGAACTCCGGGCCGGGCGACTCGTTGAGCACGTACATGAACCCGTCGTCGCGCACCTCGAAGACCTCGGGCGCGATGCCCATGCACACCGCGTTGCTGGTGCACAGGTCGTAGTTGACGATGACCTTCATGGCGCCTCCCCGGTGGCCTCCAGCGTAGTGGTCGCCCCCTCGCGCGTTGGTCGGCTGCCTACACTTCGTCGGGGGGTGCGATGGACCAGCGCCGCATCGGTTCGCTCTCGGTCTCGGTGGTCGGGGTGGGCTGCAACAACTTCGGCTCGCGCCTCGACGCGCGTCAGAGCGCCGACGTCGTGGGCGCCGCCCTCGACGCGGGGATCACCTTCTTTGACACCGCGGACACCTACGGCGGAACACGCAGCGAGGTCCTCCTCGGCGAGGCGCTCGGCGCCCGGCGCGACGACGCGGTGGTCGCCACGAAATTCGGCATGCCCGTCGACGACGATCACTTCGGAGCCGCGCCCGACTACGTGCGCGCGGCGTGCGACGCGTCGCTGGCGCGCCTGGGCACCGACCGCATCGACCTCTACCAGCTCCACGCCCCCGACGACACGGTGCCCATCGCCGACACCCTGGGCGCGCTCGGCGAGCTCGTCGCCGCGGGCAAGGTGCGTGAGATCGGCTGCTCGAACCTGAGCGCCGCCCAGCTGCGCGAGGCCCACGCCGCGGCGGGCGCCGGCCCGGGGTTCGTCTCGGTCCAGAACCAGTTCTCGCTGATCGCGCGCACCCCCGAGTCCGACGGCGTGCTCGACGCCTGCGACGACCTGGCGATGGCGTTCCTGCCCTACTACCCGCTCGCCAACGGGTTGCTCACGGGCAAGTTCCGACCGGGCGAGCCGGTCCCGGAGGGCACGCGGCTCTCGCTCATGCCCCCCGAGCGCAGCGCCCACTGGCTGAGCGACCACGTCACCGAGCGCGTCGGGGCGCTGCTTCGTTACGCCGACGAGTCGCACACGCCGATCCTGACGCTCGCGTTCTCGTGGCTGCTCAGCCACCACGCGGTGGCCTCGGTGATCGCGGGGGCGTCCACCCCGGACCAGGTCCGCGCCAACGCCGCCGCGGTCCGCGCGCTCGACCCGGCGGTGCTCGAGCGCCTCGACGCGCTCGCCGTCTAGTTCGCGACCTGGGTGGCGGACCCCGAGGGCCCACGCGAGTCCCGGAGGCGTCGTGGCAGCGGCGGTCGACCCGTCGACGCGCCAGGGCTCCCCGCGAGGGTGGTGGCGGCCTACGACGCCTTGACGGTGGCCAGCACCTTGGTCAGCGTGTCCTTGGCGTCGCCGAAGACGAGCATCGTCTTGGGGTTGTAGAGCAGCTCGTTCTCGATGCCGGCGAAGCCGGGGCGCATCGAGCGCTTGAGGAAGATGATGTTCTCGGCGAGGTCGGCGCGGATGATGGGCATCCCGTAGATCGGCGACGACGGCTCCTCGAGCGCGGCGGGGTTGACCGTGTCGTTGGCGCCCACGACCAGCGCGACGTCGGTGGTCGCGAGTTCGGAGTTGGCCTCGTCCATCTCGATGAGCTGCTCGTAGGGGACGTTGGCCTCGGCGAGCAGGACGTTCATGTGGCCCGGCATGCGCCCGGCGACCGGGTGGATCGCGAAGGCGACCTCGATGCCCTTGGCTTCGAGTGTCTCGGCGAGCTCGCGCACGACGTGCTGGGCCTGGGCGACGGCGAGCCCGTAGCCGGGGATGATGACGACACGGCTCGCGTAGCCGAGCAGCAGGGCGATGTCCTCGGGGCTGCCCGAGCGCACGCTGAGCCCGTCGGCGCGCTCGGTGGCGCCGCTCGCGGTCACGACCGAGCCGAACGCCGAGAACAGGATGTTGGGCAGGCTCCGGCCCATCGCCGCCGACATCAGGCGGGTGAGCAGGATGCCCGACGCGCCGACCAGCGTGCCCGCGACGATCAGCAGGTT
>JBOGFU010000221.1:0-1512 GCA_050743545.1 Acidimicrobiales bacterium
GGCCTCAGCCCTCCTCGGCCTCGAGCTCGGGGATGTCGTCACCGCCCTCGACGAGGGGGACGCCGGCGTCGACCCCCCAGCGCTCGTCGGCCAATGCGCTGGGCGTTGAGTCGACGGGCCCGAGCTCGGGCAGGTCGCTCGACCCACGCGCGCCTCCGAGTTGGCGGATCCTCCTCGCCGAGACAATCAGGCGCGACTCGAACGAGGAGACCATCTTGTTGTACTGCTTGACCGAGTCGTCGAGCGAGCGACCCATCTTCATGACCGGCTCGGCGACGGTGCGGATGCGCGTGACGATCTCCTGGCTCTGGCGCAGGATCTCCTCGGTGTTGACGAGCGCCTGGTGCTGTTGGAGCATCGCCGCGACCGACCACAGCAGCGAGAGGAGGTTGGTCGGTCCCGAGATCAGCACGTGGTCGCGAGCGGCGTCGCGCAGCAGGTCCGGGTCGGCGTCGAACGCCGCGGTGATCGCGAAATCACTCGGCACGAAGCACACGACGAACTCGGGCGCGGGGGCCACGAGCTCCCAGTACGCACGGTCCTTGAGCGCCTTGACGTGCTTGCGCAGCGCGTCCGCGTGCTCGACGTAGAGCGACGCGCGCTCCTCGGGGTCGTCGGCGCGCATCGCCGCCTCGAACGCGTCGAAGGGGAACTTCGCGTCGATGGCCACGCGGTGGCCGTTGGGCAGGTTGACCTCGCAGTCGGGTCGCTGGCGCTTGCCGTCGTCGGTCATCGCGGTCACCTGGAGTCGGTAGTCGATGTCGCGGCGCAGGTGCGACGCCTCGAGCACGTTGGCGAGCTGGATCTCGCCCCAGTGCCCGCGCTGGTCGGCGCGTCCGAGGATCTGGTTGAGGCGTTGGGTCGCCTCCTGAACGCGTCCCTGGGCTTCGAGCAGTTTTTCCGCGTTGCTCTTCACGTCCGACAGCGCGCCCGTGTGCTTTACCGAGAAGTCGGCGAGGCTGCGCTGGTACTCGGCGAGCGCGTCGCGCAGGGGCGCGAGGGTCCCGTCCAGCTTGGCGTCGCGTTCCTTGGTGACGTCCTCCTGATTGACGCGAAAGCGAGCGACGGTCTCGTCGAGGACCTCCTGGGAGAGGCTCTTGAAGGTCGACTCGAGCCCGCGCATCGCCTCCGCACGCTCGGCGCGCTCGCGCTCCAGCGTCTCGCGGGTCTCACCGAGCTGCGCGTCGCGCACCGCGACGTCGCGGCGCGCGTCCGACTCGCGCTGAGCCAGCGCCGCGGAGCGGCGTGCCATCACGACCCCGGCGACGAGCGCGCCGAAGACGACCCCCAGAACCGCGGCGAGCGCGACCATCTATCTCCCTCGACGACCCAACCCTAGAGAGTTCGTGCGACACACCACTAACCTCGCCACCGTGTACCGGCGCCTACGCCTCGCCCGCGCAACCGACGAACCCACGACCCCCCGCGACGACCTCGACCCGGGGTGGCGCAGCGAGATCGTGCGCGTTTTCGCACTCGTGGGCGAGGCCATCGCCGGGGCGACCCACGCCC
>JBOGFU010000222.1:0-3593 GCA_050743545.1 Acidimicrobiales bacterium
AGCGCCCCGTGCTCTACGTCGGCGGCGGCACGCTCAAGTCCCACGCGGAAAAGGAGCTCGCGGCCTTCGCCGAGCGCACGGGGATGCCGGTCGTCACCACGCTGATGGCGCGCGGGGCCTTCCCCGACAGCCACGACCAGCACCTGGGGATGCCCGGCATGCACGGCATGTACCCCGCGGTCACCGCGATCCAGCGCTGCGACCTGCTCATCAGCCTGGGCGCACGCTTCGACGACCGGGTGACCGGCCGGGTCTCGGCCTTCGCGCCGCTGGCCAAGGTGATCCACGTCGACGTCGACCGCGCGGAGTTCAACAAGGTGCGCCGCGCCGACGTCGCGATCCAGTCCGACGTGGCCAGCGCGCTGCGCGCGCTTGACGCCGTGGGCGCGACGCCGCGCCCGCTCGACGCGTGGTGGGCCCAGCTGCGCGAGTGGGCCGAGCGCTACCCGCTCGCCTACGACCCCGCTCCTGCCGAGGGGCCGCTGCGCCCCCAGCACGTCATCGAGGCGATCGCCCGGCGCGCCCCCGCGGGCACCATCGTCACCGCGGGGGTCGGCCAGCACCAGATGTGGGCGGCCCAGTACTGGCCCTTCGAGGAGCCGGGGACCTGGGTCAACTCGGGCGGCGCGGGCACCATGGGGTTCGGCGTTCCCGCGGCGATCGGCGCCAAGGCCGGCCGCCCGGAGCGCACGGTGTGGTGCATCGACGGCGACGGCTGCTTCCAGATGACCGCCCAGGAGCTCGTTACCGCGCGGTCCGAGGGGCTGCCCATCAAGGTCGCGATCCTCAACAACGCCTACCTCGGCATGGTGCGCCAGTGGCAGGAGATGTTCTACGAGGAGCGCTACAGCGAGGTCTACCTCAGCCACGACCTGCCCGACTACGTCAAGTGGGCCGAGGCGATGGGCTGCGTGGGGCTCCGCGCGTCGACCCCGGCGGAGTTGGAGTCCGTGGTCGAGGAGGCGCACTCGATCAACGACGTGCCGGTGGTCGTCGACTTTCGCACCGACTCGACGGAGAAGGTCTTCCCGATGGTCGCCGCGGGGGCGAGCAACGACGACATCATCGTCCACCCGTCGCTGCGGTCGCGCTCGTGAGCCCCGAGCCGTTCCTAGGCGACGCGCCCCACTCGCCCGTACGCCACCACATCCTGTCAGTGCTCGTGGAGAACAAGCCCGGCGTGTTGGCTCGCGTCGCCGGGCTCTTCGCCCGGCGGGGCTTTAACATCTACTCCCTCGCCGTCGCGCCCAGCGAGAGCCACGCGCGATTCTCGCGTGTGACCATCGTCGTCGACGCCGAGTCCGCGCCGTTGGAGCAGATCATGGGCCAGCTCGACAAGCTCGTCAACGTGGTGGCGATCGGCGACATCGCCCCGGCCGACGCCGTCGAGCGCGAGCTGCTCATCGCGACGGTGTCGACCAACGTCGACGACCGCACCCCGCTCCTCGACGTCTTCGGCGAGGCCGGCGCGGCGATCGTCGACGTGGACGCCCACGCGGTGACGGTCATGCTCGCGGGCACGCCGTCGGCGTGCGACGCGTTCGAGCGCGTGCTCGAGGAGTTCTCGGTGGTCGAGCTCCACCGGACCGGGCGAGTCGCGCTCCCTAGACTGGGCCACGTCGCGCACCGCGCGACGACCCCCTAGCAGGAGCAGAGATGACCACGCTGTACTACGAGAAGGACGCGAACCCCGACGCGCTGCGCGACAAGAAGATCGCCGTGCTCGGCTACGGCTCCCAGGGCCACGCCCACGCGCTCAACCTGCGCGACGGCGGATATGACGTGCGCGTCGGGCTGCGCGCCGAGTCGAGCTCGGTCCACAAGGCCGAGGACGCCGGGCTGCGCGTGGTGCCGATCGCCGAGGCCTGCGCCGAGGCCGACGTCATCATGATGCTGGTGCCCGACACCGAGCAGAAGAGGATCTACGACGCCGACGTCGCACCGAACCTCTCCGCGGGCAAGTGCCTGCTGTTCGCGCACGGCTTCAACATCCGCTTCGGCCTGATCTCGCCCCCGGGCGACGTCGACGTGGCGATGGTCGCGCCCAAGGGTCCGGGCCACTTGGTCCGGCGCACCTACGTCGAGGGCGCGGGCGTGCCGTCGCTGGTCGCCGTGCACCAGGACGCGACGGGGCACGCCCACGAGATCGCGCTGGCCTACGCGCACGCGCTCGGCGCGACGCGCGCCGGGGTGTTGGAGACGACCTTCACCGAGGAGACCGAGACCGACCTCTTCGGTGAGCAGGCCGTGCTCTGCGGCGGGGTCACCGCGCTGGTGCGCGCGGGCTACGAGACCCTGGTCGAGGCTGGCTACCAGCCGGAGTCGGCCTACTTCGAGTGCCTCCACGAGCTCAAGCTCATCGTGGACCTCATGTACGAAGAGGGCATCACCGGGATGCGCTTCTCCGTCTCGGACACCGCCGAATACGGGGACCTCACTCGGGGCCCGCGCATCATCAACGACCAGGTCAAGGCCGAGATGAAGCGCGTGCTCACCGAGATTCAGGACGGCTCCTTCGCCGCGGAGTGGGTTCGCGAGAACGAGATCGGTCGTCCGCGCTATCGCGAGCTGCGCGACGCGGGCAAGCGCCACCCCATTGAGGAGATTGGCAAGAAGTTGCGCGGGCTGATGCCGTTCGTCTCGGCGGGCAAGCAGAGGGTCAGCGACGTCTCCGGTGGAGACACTGACTAGGCGTCGAGGTTGCCCACCACCCAGTTGACGCACGCGCACAGCGACGCGATGTCGTCGGGGTCGATCGCCGGAAACATCGCGACTCGCAGTTGGTTTCGTCCGAGCTTGCGGTAGGGGTCGACGTCCACGACGCCGTTGGCGCGCAGCACCGAGGCGACGGTCGCGGCGTCGACGTCGGGCCGAAAGTCGATGGTCGCCACGACGTGGCTGCGCTGGTTGGCGTTGGCCACGAAGGGCTGGGCGAACTCCGACGCCTCGGCCCACGTGTACATGATCTCGGCCGAGGTTCGGCTGCGCCCCGACGAAAAGCTCAGCCCGCCGTTGTCGTTCATCCAGTTGACCTGGCTGGCCAGCATGTGGATCGTGGCCAACGCGGGGGTGTTGTACGTCTGATTGAGGCGCGAGTTGTCGAGCGCGATTTTGAGGTCGAGGAACGCCGGTGTCCATCGCCCGGACGCGGCGAGGGACTCAATTCGCTCGATCGCGCGCGGGGAGCACGCCGCGAGCCATAGCCCTCCGTCGCTGGCGAATGACTTTTGCGGGGCGAAGTAGTAGCAGTCGAACTCGTTGGCGTCGACGGGAAGCCCACCGGCGGCCGACGTCGCGTCGACGAGGACCAGCCCGTCGGCGCCCGACGGTCGGCGGATCGGCATCATGACCCCCGTTGACGTCTCGTTGTGGGTCAGCGCGTAGGTGTCCACTCCCGCCTCGGCGACCGCGCGGGGGTGCGTGCCGGGGTCGCTCGCGATGATCGACGGGTCCTTGAGGTGTGGGGCGGACGTGACCGCGGCGGCGAACTTCGAGGAGAATTCGCCGAAGCTGAGGTGCTGGCTCTTTTCGTCGATGAGCTGGAACGTCGCGGCGTCCCAGAACGCGGTGGTGCCGCCGTTACCGAGGAGTAC
>JBOGFU010000223.1:0-3927 GCA_050743545.1 Acidimicrobiales bacterium
GCCGAGGTCGTCGAGGCCCCCATCGTTCGCGCCGCGCGCGTGACGCCCGACGCCTACGACGCGGCTCGCGGGCGCGAGGCCGCCGAGCTGGAGCGCCGAGTCCGGCGCTACCACGGCGACGCGCGCGCGATGGACCTCGCGGGAAAGACGGTGCTCGTCGTCGACGACGGCGTGGCGACCGGCGCGACCGAGCGCGTGGCCTGTCGGGCCGTTCGAGACCGCGGCGCGTCGCGGGTTGTCGTCGCCGTGCCCGTGGGTGCCGCCGACGCGCTGGCGGAGCTCCACGAAAGCGCGGACGAGGTCGTCGCGCTGAGTTGCGTGCGCGGGTCGTTCGCGGTGGGTGAGTGGTTCGACGACTTCGCCCAGACCGGCGACGACGAGGTGATCGCGGTGATCGCGCGGGCCGCGGCGCGACCGCTCGACGGCGCCTAGGGTCGACACGTTGAGGAGGTCGACGTGTTGATCGTGACGACAAACGACGTGGCGGGTCAGCGGATCGTGAAGGTCCTGGGCGAAGTGAACGGGCTGACGGTGCGAACGCGAAACGTCGGTGCCCAGCTCGGCGCCGCGCTTAAGTCATTGGGTGGTGGTGAGCTGCGAGGCCTGACCAAGCAGCTCCAGGAGTCGCGCGAAGAGGCCAAGCAGCGCCTCAGCGAGGCCGCGGAGGCGCTCGGCGCCAACGCCATCGTCGCGATGCGCTACGACTCCAACGACATCGCGGGGACCTTCCAGGAGATCTTGGCCTACGGAACGGCGGTCGTGGTCGAGCCCGCGGGCTGAGGCGGGGACCTTCGGCCCTACGGGGCCCGCGCCACGCGCGGCGAAACTGAGCAACGCGAGAGTGACGGCCCACCCCCCGGGCCGTCGCCTCGTCGTCTAGGGGGCCGGCGTGCGCGACGAAACGCTCAGCAGGACACTCGAGCGATACGAGTCCGCCCCCCACCTCGTCTTCTGGGAGGTCACCAAGGCCTGCTCGCTCGCCTGCCGGCACTGTCGCGCGTCGGCGCAGCCGGTCGGACTACCGGGCGAGCTCACGACGGCCGAGGGTCGAGCGCTGCTCGACGAGATTGCTCGGTTCGTCCCGTCGCCGATCGTCGTGCTGACCGGCGGGGACTGCCTCGAGCGCGGCGACGTCTTCGAGTTGATCGACCACGCGCGCGCGCTCGGCCTGCGCGTGGGCGTCGCGCCGTCGGTCACCGACCGCTTGAACCGCGCGACGTTGGCGCGGCTCCACTCGCTCGGCGTGCGCGCTCTCTCGATCAGTCTCGACGGAGCAGGCCCGGAGTCACACGATGGCCTGCGCGGCGTCGCCGGTCACTTCGAGCGCACCCTCGTCGCGATCCGCGAGGCCGTGGAGATGGGCTTTCGCGTACAGGTCAACACGACCGTGACCCGCGACAACGCCGCCGAGCTCGCCGACGTGGTCGCGCGGGTGCGCGACCTGGGGGTGATGATCTGGGAGGTCTTCTTCCTCGTGGGGGTCGGTCGCGGCGACGCCGTGGCCGAGGTGAGTGCCCACGACGCCGAAGACGTCGCCCACTTCCTGGTCGACGTGGCCGGACTCGGCCTCACGGTGCGCACGGTCGAGGCCCCCCTCTTTCGACGCGTCCAGGCCGAGCGAGAGCTCCTCGGCGACGACGACCCGCGCGGCGCGTTCTCGCTGGGTGCCCTCTACGACGCGCTTCGCGCGCGCCTCGACCTCGTCGCTCCGGCGCCGACGCGCCGCTCGTCGACGAGCCTCGCGACCGGCGACGGTCGCGGGGTCATCTTCGTGGGCCACGACGGCGCGGTCCACGCGTCGGGGTTCCTGCCCCTCGACCTCGGCAACGTCCGACGCGACCGCTTGGGCGACGTCTACGCCGGCGACGCGCTGCTCGCGTCGATGCGCTCTGGCGAGCTCGAGGGCGTGTGCGGGGCGTGCGCCTACCGGCGGCTGTGCGGCGGGTCGCGCGCGAGGGCCTTCTCCCACACGGGGCGCGCGACGGCGTCGGACCCCCTGTGCGTGAAGGTGGCGGGCGGTGACGCCCCCGAGGTGGAGGCGGCGAACGCGCTCGCGGCGCGGGCGCACGCCGTCTGACCTACATCGGCAGCGTCTCGTAGACCTCGACGGACCCGCCCGCCTTTAGCTGGGGGCAGCGCGACGCCGCGTCGGCGGCCGAGTCCAGGCTGTCGGCCTCGATGATCGAGTAGCCCTGCAGTCCGGCGGTGTCGTCGCTGCGCGACCCGTCCGGGCCGACCGACGTCGCGCCGACGAAGGGGTTGCCCATGTCGGTGACCGCGGGCCCGAGCGAGCCGAACCAGCCCATCCAGTCGGCCATGCCCTCGTCGGTCATTCCGTCCTCCGGGGGCTGGCCGCCCCGATACACCACGAGGAACTTCGCCACGTCGGCCTCCTTGGATTGCCTGAATCAGGCCTGTCTAGTCGGCCGCTCGGTCGCGGTAAAGCGAACTCTTGGTGTCGAGGGTGACGACAGTGCGCTAGCGGCCGAGCCCAGCGGCGCGCAGCATGCGACGCGTCATGCCGTTGGTCGTGGCGTAGACGCGCCGGCGCGCGTAGCGCCGCGTGAAGGCCATCGGCCCGCGCGCCGCGGCCTGGACGTCGCCCATGAGTCGAGCGTCGCGGTAGAGCGACGAGCGAAAACCTCGAGAGCGCGCCACGAGTGAGTTTTAGCAAAGCCCGCCGCGGCGTGCGTAGGGTAACGGGCGACGAGGAGGAGCGATGGTGAACCGACAGATTGTCTTGGCCGAGCGCCCCACCGGACGCATCGACGCGTCGACGACGAGGCTGGTGGAGGCCGAGCGGCCCGTGGCCGGCGAGGGCCAGGCGCTCGTGCGCGTCGGCACGCTGTCGATCGACCCGGCGATGCGCGGTTGGATGGACGACGCGCCGAGCTACCTGCCTCCCATTCAGATCGGCGAGGTCATCCGTTCGATGGGCGTGGGGGTCGTGGTCGAGAGCCACACGGACCACTTCGCGGTGGGCGACGTCGTCTCGGGCATCACCGGATGGCAGGAGTGGGTCATTGCCGAGGGCGAGCACCTCTTTAGCGTGCTCCCGACCGGTACCGGGCTGGACGTGCCCACCGTGATGAACGTGCTTGGGATGACCGCGCTCACCGCGTACTTCGGCCTCCTCGACGTCGGGGCGTTCGCCGAGGGCGACGTCGTGGTGGTCTCGGGCGCCGCGGGCGCGACCGGCTCGGTCGCGGGCCAACTCGCGCGCGCGCGCGGAGCGGCGAAGGTCGTCGGCGTCGCCGGCGGCCCGGACAAGTGCCGCTACGTGGTCGATCGTCTGGGCTTTGACGAGTGCCTGGACTACCGCGAGCCCGGGCTGTCCAAGGCCCTTCGTCGCTCCTGCCCGGCTGGGGTCGACCTCTACTTTGACAACGTCGGCGGAGCGGTCCTCGACGCCGCGCTCGCCAACCTGGCGATGCACGCGCGCGTCGTCGCGTGCGGGTCGATCAGCGGGTACAACGACAAGTCCGGGGCTGGGGTGCGCAACCTGAGCGCGCTCATCGGGCGACGAGGGCGCATGGAGGGCTTTATCGTCTTCGACTTCGCGGCCCGCTACGGCGAGGCTCGCGCCGAACTCGCGCGCCTCATCCAGGCCGGGCAACTTGTCCACGACGAGCACCTGGTCGACGGGCTCGAAAACGCTCCGGCGGCCCTCAACATGCTCTTCGACGGCGCCAACTTCGGCAAGACCTTGGTCGTGGTCGACCCGTCGGTGACGCTCGGCTAGCTGAGTGACGCGCACGCGCGCGTTCGTCGCCGCGCTCGTCGTCGCGACGCTCGCGTCCAGCTTCGCGCAGTTTGGCGCGGTGTCAGCGCTCAACGACGTCGCGCGTCACTTCGGCCACGCGGTCGGCGGTCGCACCCTGCGCCGTGACCTCGCGCTGTCGGGCTCGACCTTGGGCCTGGGCCTCG
>JBOGFU010000224.1:0-13498 GCA_050743545.1 Acidimicrobiales bacterium
CCTACGAGGTGAGCTTCGACGACTGGTTCGTCGACGACGACCACCTGGTCGGCGGCGAGGCCGGCCTGGGGCGCGGCTTCTACTTCCAGATGGCGGGATTCGAGAACGGACGGATCCAGACCGCGGCGCGCGCGATCGGTGTGATGCAGGCCGCCTACGAGGCGTCGCTCGAGTACGCGCGCCACCGCGTCGTCTTTGGCCGACCGATCCTCGACTACCAGCTCACCCGGGTCAAGCTCGCGGAGATGGCCGCGACGATTCAGTGCTCGCGCCAGTTCGCGCTCGCCGTCGCGCGCGCGATGGGCCGCGGCGACGCCGGGCTCGAGGCCTCGATGGCCAAGGCCTACGTCTGTCGCGCCGCGGAGCGCGTCACCCGCGAGGCCATGCAGGTCCACGGTGGGATGGGCTACGCCGAGGAGTTCTCCGTGAGCCGCCTCTTCGTCGACGCGCGCGTCCTGTCGATATTCGAGGGCGCCGACGAGACGCTGTGCCTCAAGGTCATCGCTCGTCGACTCGTCGAGCGCCCCGACGTGGCCCCCTAGGCGCGGAAGGCGTTACTCGTCGTCGACGGCCACGGGCTCGCCGACGATCCGCGGCGCGACCAGGACGTCGCGAGCGACCACGGTGACGTCGACGCGGGCGCCGAGCTCTAGGTCCGCGACGAGGTCGCTGCGCACGTCGACGCGCACTGGGACCTCACCCACCTGGACGACGAGGCGGGTCGTCGCGCCGAAGAAGCTCTTGTGGGTGACGAAGCCCTTGCCCGCGGGGTCGACCGATACGGAGATCTCCTCGGGTCGCAGGAGTGCGTCGAGCGCGACGCCGTCGGCGACCGCGCCCCGCGGCACGCAGGCCTGGCCGAAGATCGCGATCGAGCCGTTGGTCATCGCCACGGGAATGCGACTGGAGACGCCCACGAACTGGGCGACGAACGCCGTGGTGGGACGCGCGTAGAGAACGGCGGGGGTGGCGGTCTGCTCGATGTGGCCGCGATTCATCACGCACACTCGGTCGGCCATCGAGAGCGCCTCCTCCTGGTCGTGCGTGACGAACACCGTGGTGATCGCGAGGCGCTGCTGGAGCGAGCGGATCTGATCGCGCAGCTCGGCTCGAACCTTGGCGTCGAGGGCGCTCAGGGGCTCGTCGAGGAGGAGGACCCGTGGCTCGATGGCCAGCGCGCGAGCGAGGGCCACGCGCTGCTGTTGACCGCCCGACATCTGGTGCGGGTACTTCTCGGCCTGGTCCGACAGGCCGACGAGCTCGAGGACCTCGCGCGCCTTGGCGTTGCGTTGGCGCGCGCTCTGGCGGCGCATCCGGAGCCCGAAGGCGACGTTGTGCAGCGCGTTCATGTTGGGGAACAGCGAGTAGCTCTGAAAGACCATCCCCATGTCGCGCTTCTGGGCCGACACCGACGACAGGTCCTTGCCGTCGACGACGACGCGACCGGCGTCGGGGCGCTCGAAGCCCGCGAGCGAGCGCAACGCGGTCGTCTTGCCGCAGCCCGACGGGCCGAGCAGCGCGATGAACTCGCCGGGCTCGATCGTCAGGCTGAACCCGTCGAGGGCGCGCACGTGCCCGTAGGTCCTTACCAGGCCGTCGAGCTCGACGCGCGCGCCGGCCTTGGCCGGTGCCTCGGTGGTGGTCACGGTCTCTCCTCGCCTATCTCACGAGCGCGCCATTGACTTGCGTCGGCGCGCGTCCGTTCGGTCGATCAGCACGATCACGGTGAGCAGGGCCCAGGTTCCCACCAACCCCAGCATCGCCGCGGCGATCTGAATGTGACCGTTGGGCAGCGAGTTGTTCTGGACTATCCACACCGGGATGGTCTCCCAGAGGTCGAGGCTGGCCATCGTGAACTCGCCCAAGACGAGGGCCAGGGTCAGCACCATGGCGCTGAGCAGCGCCGGACGAATGTTGGGCAAGATGACCCGCCACATGGTCTTGAACCAGTTTCCCCCGAGCGACCGGCTCGCCTCGACCAGGATCTTGAGGTCAATCGCCGAGAGCCCCGCGTCGAGCGACCGGTAGGCAAAGGGCAGCGACAGCACGACGTACTCGAAGCTGAGCAGGTAGGGCGACGACTTGATCCATAAGGGCGACGCCTCCAACACGCCCAGGATGAGCACGATGGGCGGAATCACAATGGGCAGGATCGTGATGAATTCGAGGAGCCGGCGCAGCCGGGGCAGTCGAAGGTGTACGTAGATGACGGTCGGAACCACGATGAGCGCGGAGAGCACCAGGGTCACCGCGGCCAGGCGCATCGAGAGCCAGAACGCCGGGGCAAAGTTTGGCGCCGACGCCAGCTGTTCCACCGAAATGAACGAGAAGTGCCCGCTAGGGCCCTCGAGCGCGAACTTCATGCCCGCGTAGAACGGCGCGATGAAGTAGATGCCGGCGAGGAGGAAGACCACGGAGCGCCACGGCGACACCCGGAGTCGACGCGAGCGACGCGGCGGCTCCAGCGACGAGCCCAGCGCGTCGTCCATCATGATCTGCGCCTCGAAGGCGCCGCCTAGCGAAGCCATCGCGAGGTCCTGCGCCTCAAGAGGCCGTACGCCACCATCGTGACCGACAGCACGAGGAGCATCATCAGGGCGATCGCGTAGCCGAGGTGCACTTCGTTGGAGATCACGTTACCGTTGAGCAGGTTGCCGATCTGAATCGGGGAGAGCGCGATGGTGCCCGCGGTGAGCGACTCGGCCGTCGCGTAGGCGGCGAACGAACTTCCGAAGAGCAGCAGGGTCCCGCCGAGAACGCTCGGCAAGAGGACGGGGACTCCGACGTAACGCCAGTAGCGCCAGCTCGACGCGCCCATGTTCTGGGCCGCCTCTCGCCAGGCCGGCTTGAGCCCCGAGAGCGCGGGCGTGATGACCAGCACCATCAGGGGAATCTGGAAATACATGTAGACGAGCGCGACACCGTAGAACGTGTAGATCTTGAACCCGAGGGCGTTGAGGTTGATCCCGAAGTGGACGAGAAAGACGGTGAGTATCCCGCTCGAGCTCAGCGAGGCGAGGAACATGAAGGTGAGGTTGACCCCGCCGAAGTTTGCGAACACCGCGGAGAGCGTCGTGGTGAGTCGCCGAAGCCAGTTGCTCGGGCTGGTGTGAATCGCGTAGGCGATGACCGCGCCGCACACGCCCGGGATGATCGACGTGATCAGCGACAGCTTGACTGAGTTGTAGAGGCCGAAGTAGTAGAAGCCGTGAGTTGCCTGGCTGACGTTGGATCCCGTGAGCTGTCCGTTGTTGTTTCGGAACGCCTCGTTGATGACCGCGATGACGGGGACCCCGAGGCCGCCCAGCACCAGCAGGGTAAAGGGCACGAGCGCGAGGGCGGGCTGGCCGGCGCGCGACAGGCGTCGCCACGCCGACGGACCCCCCAGCGCGGTGCCACTCGGCCCGGTCGCCGAAGCGACCGGGCCGAGGGCCGCGCCATCAACTGACGCGGAGACGCTCACGGGTCAGATCAGCCCGCGCCGACCTCGGTCGACCAGTCGTTGCCGACAACCGTGGCCGCCGCAGCGATCTCGGCCGTGGTCGGGAACTGGGGCGTCGTGCCAGCGGGCAGTGACGGGAGCTTGGCCAGCCACTTCTTGTTGGCCTGGTTGTGGGCCTGCATGTACGCCAGCTCGGCCGGGCGAGCCTCGCCCTGGAGCCACAGGTTCTGACCGGTCACTGAGTAGAGGTACTCCTCCCAGAGGCGAGCCGCGGCCGGGTCCGGCGCGGACGCGCTAACGGCCTGCGAGTAGTACTCGCCGAGCGCCGCGTCGCTGGGAACGAAGACCTTCCAGCTGCCGAGGTCCGGGGTGATGCCCGTCGCCTGGAGGTAGTCCCACCAGATGACGATGTTGGTCTGCCCGCTCTCGACGGTTGTCGCGTTGGCGATGATCGGAACGAACGTGCCGTTGGTCGACAGCTTGCCGAAGAAGTCGACGCCGGGCTTGACGTTGTCGAGCGACCCGCCGTTAGCCAACGCCGCCGCCTGAACGCCCGCGAGGGCAGAGTTCGACTGGAGCGGGCTGTTGTTGAGGCCGATCTTGTAGCCCGACGCCGCCGTTGCGCTCAGCATCTGCTGGAACGATGACGGGCAGGTGATTGGCGTCCCACCGGGGTTGAGCGCCGCGGTGTTGCAGCCAATGGCCACGAAGCCGCCGTAGTCGTCGTACCAGTGCCCACCGGCGTCCTTCAACGCGGCAGGAATCTCACTCCACGTCGTCACCTTGTAGGGGGCGAGCAGGCCCGCCTGCTGAGCGGACAGCGCGTAGCTCGTGCCGACGTCGATGACGTCGGGCGCGCTGGAGCGTCCCTTGTCGGCCTGGATTGCCGCGACCTCTTGGGCGCTCGAGCCGTCGGGGTTGGCCGAGTTGACCTTGATGTGGTACTTCTTGCCGAAGTCCTTGATGATGGCTCCGTAGTTGGCCCAGTTGTTGGGCAGCGCGATGACGTTGAGCTTGCCCTCCTTCTTGGCCGCGGCAATCAGCGCGGTCATGGACGTCGACCCAGTCTTCGTCAGATGGGTGACTTTGGCCCAGTTCACGCTGGCCGCACCGGCCGTCGCGGGAATCGCGGTGATGGCTAGGCCAGTCACCGTCGCCCCGGCGACCAACAGGGCGCCTAGCTTCCTCTTCACATCCACTTTCCACTACCTCCGGTTGGGTGTGAACCGCCGATTGGAGGTTCGACTCGAAGACTAGCCACGAGCATTGGCCGTCGTCAGGGAAAACAGGTCGTCGAGATGACCGGGGGCTGAATCCTTCGTTACCCCCAGATGAAATATCGGTGAGTCGGCTACTCCTCGTCAATCGTAAAGGGCGCGTGAACCGCACCGAGGGTGATGCCGGCCGAGTGCAGGTCGGGCGACTCCCCGCGAGCCGCCTGAGCGCGACGCGCGGCGACCTCCCAGCGCTCCTCGACCCTCCCGTACTTCCAGTAGAGGAGCGCGAACGCCCACACCCCAACGAAGAGGCCCACGATGACGAAGCCGGCCTTGTTGATGTTGAAGCCTTGCGCGAAGTTCCAGAATCCGCCGTGAAGGTGGAGCTGGCCGGCTATCACCTGGCAGAGCTCGAGGGTTCCGATGTAGAGCGCGACGAAGACGCTGAGCCCGGTGATCGCGATGTTGTAATAGACCTTCCGCACGGGCTTGGAGAAGGCCCATCCGTAGGCGAAGTTCATGAACGACCCGTCGAGGGTGTCGAGCAGGCTCATCCCCGCGGCGAAGAGCAGGGGCAGGCTGAGCACCGCCCAGAAGGGCAGCCCCGACGCGACCGACGTCCCCGCGAGCACGAGGAACGCGACCTCGGTCGCCGTGTCAAAGCCGAGACCGAAGAGGAGCCCCAGGGGGTACATCTTCCACGGCTCGTCGATCGACCGCGCGAGGGGTCCAAAGAACCGCATCATGAATCCGCGCGAATTGAGGTGCTTCTCCAACTCCGAGTCGTCGAAGCGCCCCTCGCGCATCTGGACGAACAGCCTCACGATGCCCACCAGGATGACCAGGTTGAGGATGGCGATGAGGTAGAGAAAGCTGCCCGACACCAGCGTGCCGATCAACCCGCCGTAGTGGTGGAGCGGCGAGTTGGCGTTGCGCACCTGGCCGCCGAGCGCGCGCGCACCCAGGCCCAGAAGGACCGTCAGTCCGAAGACAACCGACGAGTGACCGAGGGAGAACCAGAATCCCGTCGACATCGGGCGCTTGCCCTCGGACATGAACTTTCGAGTGGTGTTGTCGATCGCCGCAATGTGATCGGCGTCGAACGCGTGGCGCATTCCCAGCGTGTAGGCGAGGACCCCGGTGCCAACCCCGAGCATCTTGGTCGAGCCGATCCCGTAGTGGTGGGTCGCCGCGACGACCAGCAGCGTCCACCCGGCGAGGTGGAGCGCGAGGATGAACGCGAGCATGAGGCCGAGCGATCGGCGCTCGGACGGCGCGAGCCGATCGCGCAGACGGGGGGACGCCGGGCCCGTGGTGAGGGTGGCCACGGAGCAACCTTAGTAGTAACTCCCCGCAATAAGGAAAACTTACTGTGAAGTTTGTGTGAGCCCCGCGCGAGTCCCGCGGATGACGAACTTCGCCGCCATCTTTCGGCTGGCCTCGTCAATCATCTCGTCGCCGAACATCACCGCGCCCGAGCCCTTCTCCTCGGTCGCCTCTCGATACGCGTCGAGGATCGCCCACGCACGGTCGAACTGCTCCTGGGTCGGCGAGTAAACCTCGTTTAGCACGGCGGCCTGGTCCGTGGTCAGCGCCCACTTGCCGTCGTAACCGAGCAGCCGGGTCCGCTGGGCGAAGTCACGAAGTTCGTCGAGCTCGCGAACCCGAAGAAACGGCCCGTCGATGACTTGCAATCCGTTGGCCCGCCCCGCCATCAAGATCCGCATGAAGACGTAATGGAAGTGGTCACCCGGGTACTCGGGGATGGCCACCCCACCGGTGAGCACCGGCATCTCGATGGACGCCGCGAAGTCGGCGGGGCCGAAGATGATCGTCTCGAGCCTCGGCGAGGCCGCGCAGATCTCGTCGACGTTGATGAGACCGCGCGCGGTCTCGATCTGCGCCTCGATTCCCACGTGGCCGACGGGCAGGCCGACCTGACGCTCCACCTGGGTGAGCAGGAGGTCGAGCGCGACCACCTGGGCCGCCGTCTCGACCTTGGGCAGCATGACCTCGTCGAGGCGCTCCCCCGCGCCGCCGACCACTTCGATCACGTCGAGGTAGGTCCAGGGCGTGTCCCACGCGTTGACTCGCACGCACAGGACGCGCTCATCCCACGATTGGTCGCGGATGGCCGCCACCACCTTGGCTCGCGCCGCGGGCTTCTCCACGGGCGCCACCGAGTCCTCGAGGTCGAGGAACGTCATGTCGGCGGTGGCCGTCGGGGCCTTGGCGAGGAACCGATCCGACGAGCCCGGCGTCGATAGGCAAGAGCGGCGCGGTAGGTCACGTGAGCGGGCGGACACGACGGCGAGCCTACGTCGCACGACGCGGGGATTGAGCCGTCCTCGGCGTCACCGACTTTCGACCGACGGGCCCCCTCCCATCAGGTCATACAGGTTTTCTTACCTTCGCCCCACGGCCCCATTCAACGCCCGCCCGGTAACGTGGCATCCGTGACTGACGTCGAGCGCCTCGGGCGCCGCCCGACGCCCGCGTTCCCCTCTCGTGGCGCCTTCGCCCGCGCGACCCGGGTCGTCGCGGGAGCCGCGACGGTCCTCGCCGTGGTCGTCGGGCTCTCCCCCGGGGTCGCCGGCGCGTCCAAGATCAGCTCTGAACAGGCCCGCGCCAAGGCCCTCTACAACCAGATCCAGTCGATGAATGGCCACGTCGACGCGCTCGGTCAAAAGTATGACCTGGCCGAGATCAAGCTGCGTCAGCTCAACAACGAGATCTCCAACACCAAGTCGGTGGTCGCCAAGATCAAGCGCCACGAGTCCGCTGGCGACGCCGAGCTGCGCGCCGACGCGGTCTTCGCCTACGTCACCAACGGCTCCGCCGCGGCCAACAACCCGCTCTTCACCAACCGGGCGTCATCGGTGGGGGCCACCAACGTCTACAACCAGCTCGCCCAGGGCAACATCTCGACGACCCTCGCGGGCCTCAAGTCCGACAAGATCCGCCTCACCCAGGAGCGCTCGCTGCTCAACGCCGAGGACCGCGGGGCGGCCCACACCGCGGCCGTGGCCGCTCGGGCCTTCCACGAGGCGCAGGGCATCCAGGCCACCCTTCAGCGCGCGCTGGACCAGGTGAAGGGCCAGATCGCCCAGTTCGTCGCGGCCGAAGAGGCCGCGGCCGCGGCCCGGGCCAACGGTCGGATCCACTCGTCGCACCCCGGAGCCGGGTACCCCGCGCCGCCGCCCGACTCGAGGGCCAACCGCGCTATCGACGCCGCGCTCACCTTCGTGGGCGTGCCCTACGTGTGGGGCGGCGCGTCGCGATCGGGGGTCGACTGCTCGGGGCTCGTCATGCTCGCCTACGCCGCGGCGGGGATCTTCTTCCCCCACTACTCGGGCGCGATGTACGCCGACACCGTGCGCGTGCCGCTGTGGGACCTGCGCCCCGGGGACCTGCTCTTTTGGGGGTGGGACGGCGACCAGCACGTGGCGATGTACCTCGGCAACCGCAAGATGATCGAGGCCGAGGAGACCGGCACGCGGGTTCACGTGGTTCCAGTGCGCTTCGGCTACGGCTTCGCCGGGGCCGGCCGACCCCGGGCCTAGGCCGGGGTGTACCCAGTCCCGACCAGCGTCCACCTCGGGCCGCTGGCCTTCCACCTCTACGGCTTCGGCCTGGCGATCGCCGCCTACGTCGCCTACCTCTACGCACGACGCCGGCTGTCACGCGCGGGGATCGCCCTCGACCGATTCGCGAGCTACGTCGGGTGGGTCCTCGTGGGAGGACTCGTTGGCGCACGCGTGGCCCACGTCGCGACCAACTGGTCGCACTACGCGGGACACCCTGGGCGGTGGCTCGCGGTGTGGCAGGGCGGGCTCGCGAGCTTCGGGGGGCTCGCCGTCGCCGTGCCCCTCGGCGTGGTGCTCCAGCGTCGCTGGTGGCCGGGGGTCGCCCTGCTTCGCTTTACCGACGCGCTGGTCCCGGCGGTCGTCGCGGGATGGGCGATGGGCCGAGTCCTCGGCCCCCAATTCATGGTGGGCGGCGGCGGCCACGTCACCCACCAGTGGTTCGGAATGCGCTACGCCGGACAGGTCGGTCGACGAGTGCCCGTTCCGCTCTTTCAGGGCGCCGAGGACGGCGCCCTGTGGGCGGTCCTCGTCGCCGGTCAGCGTCGGGGCCGACTCGCGCGCCCCGGCGCGGTCACGGCGGCGGCGATGATCGTGTGGGGCCTGGTGCGCGCGCTCGACGAGCGCCTTCTGCTGGGCCAGGAGTCCCACGCCGGCTCTCTCGGGGTGCAGGGGGCCGGCGTCGCGCTGGCCGTCGTCGGACTGGTCGTCGCGTGGCGAGTCGCGCGTCGGTCTCTTCGGGACACCGCCGGAGGCGCGGGGCCACCGGCTCGCGACTCTCCGTAAGGTGGCGTGTACCCCTCGGGCGATCGCCCGGCCAACACTTAGGAGTCAGCGTGAGCGATGAGACGAGTGAGCCAGCCGCCAACACCGTCAACGACTGGAACCGCCACGTCATCGACGAGTTCCGAGGCAATCACGGGCAGGTCGGCGGCCGCTTCGCGGGCGCACCGGTGTTGCTCCTTCACACGACCGGGGCACGGTCGGGCGCCGAACGCGTGAACCCCATGATGTACCTCGAGCTCGACGAACGACTCTTCGTCTTTGCGTCCAAGGCGGGCGCTCACACGCACCCCGACTGGTACCACAACCTCAAGCGCCACCCGCAGGTGACGGTCGAGTTGGGGGACGACACGTTCAGCGCCATCGCGTCACCGGTGGGCCACGACGAACGGGGCCGGGTCTACGCAGTCCAGGCCGAGCGCTTTCCCAATTTTGCGGAGTACGAGACCAAGACGCACCGTGTTATCCCGGTCGTCGAGCTCTCTCGCACCTAGTCACCGGGGCGCGTGACACCGCGGTCGGAGAGTTCCGTGGAGTTCGCACCACGCTAACGAGGTCGCCGGGACGGCGGAGCCCCGGCGCTGACGTCCAGCGCCCCGTGCGTTCAATTAGCGCGAGTGGTCTACGCGTCACCCGACAGGTCGAGCAACGCCCACTCGGCAACCGTTATACCTAGATGCCGCCCGCGAAGTCGTCGGTCTCGCCCTCGTCGGCGACGATGTCTTCCTCGTTGACGACGCCCGCGACGCCCACTAGGCCAGTGACTACTCCGGCCACGTTGTTCGGCTCTGACATTCTGTTCCCCCTGACTGCAGTCGACGGACTCCGCCGACTTTGGCCATCATAACGAGCACGTTGAAGGTCATCAAGGCTCGCTCGGAGCGATCTCGCCGAGTTGGTAACAGTCCGTCGCGGTGGCCACAATCGGCGACGGTGGCGGCGCGATCGGGCATGGGAGCGGGCTCTCGCGGTCGCCAGGCCTCACCCTTGCCGCGTCACACGACGTGGCGCTAACCGTGCGAGGACGACTGCGTCTCAACCATCCGACCCGACGCGAGGCCGTAGTCCCAGACGCTGGTTTCGGGGGGCGTCACGCCCACCACCGTCAACGCCGTGCAGACCTGGGCTCGATGTTCATTGCCGTGGTGAAGGGCCTGCGCCAATCGGAGTCCCACGCTGGCGTCACGTTGGTAGCCAAAGTCGTCTTCATCGCGAACGACCTCACTCGGGTCACCCACCCGCGCGAGCACGTGAGCCCACTGGACGGCGTTGGCGGCCGCCTGTTCGCGCACGTGCTCGAAGGTCGAGGGATCACTCTCGGGGTTGGCGTAGTCGCTCAACAGGGAGAGATAGAAGCTGTCGCCACCGACCAGGTGGGACAGGGTCGAAAAGATCGTGCCATACGTCCCCGGCACGGGTTCGTTCACCTGGTCTTCGGGCAGCTCGCAACAGGCGTCGATCAACAGTCGAGTCGCCCACGCGTGGTGCTCGAAGGCGTCGTCGAGAAAGGGAGCGCTCATCGCGTCACGATACCGCTGGGGCCTGACAGCGGCCCGTCTCGAAGCGTCCCCCGACACGCCGCACTTGACGGGTGTGGCCGCGTCTGACTACATCCGCCGTGACCGCGAGCCAGATTCAGCTCTTCTCGATTCCCGTGAGTGACCAAGACCGAGCGAGGGAGTTCTACGTCAACGTCTTGGGATTCGACGTCGTGCGGGACGTCGTCGACGCGATGGGACCGGGCGCTCGGTGGCTGCACGTCGCGCCGCCCGGCGCGCAGACGTCCGTGGCCCTGGTGACGTGGTTCCCGTCCACGCCGGCCGGATCCATCAAGGGAATCGTGATCGAGACCCCCGACCTCGACGCCGCGGTGACGTCCATTCGGGCGGCGCGATACCCGCTGATCGCCGACATCGAGGATCAGCCGTGCGGCCGATTCACCACCTTCGATGAACCCGACGGCAACGGGATGGTCCTACAGGCATCCGCGCCACCCTCGAGCTAACGCCGCGTCGAGCGCGGGACAACGCGCCTCCTCCCGGTGAGGTCGCGTTGACCTGACCCAAAGACATGGGGGGCACTCTTAGTAGGAGTCAAGCCAGTACTCGCCACACCACGAGGTCGCCGTCCTCCTCATCCCAATCGACTCCGAATCGAACGAATCCGGCCTTTTCGAGGACCCGCTCGCTAGCGCGATTCCACACCGCGGTCTCGGCGAAGATGGCTCTCACCTCCGAGCGTGCGAGGAGGTGGGCCGACAGCGCGGTCACCGCCTCCGTGGCGAGGCCCCTCCCCCACGATTCGCGACCGAACCCGTATCCAATCTCGAGGCTTCCGTCGGCCCTGAGGGATCCCTTGACGCCGAGCATGCCCACCGCCATCGACGTCGCGCGCTCGACGGCCGTAAACGTGGCGTCGACTTCCGGCTCGTCGTCGGTCAACGACTCGAGCAGTCCCGCAAAGCCGGGCAACGGATCCCCGGGCCACGACGACGGAAAGTGCACGAGAAGCTCGACCTCGCCCGCCGAACAGGCGAGGTCGAATCGATCGCGACTGAGTCGCGACTCGATCATGGACCGATTGAGGGGAAGGAGGAGGAGACGCTCGGTCTCGAGCCCAGCCCTCACGTCCGAACCTCGCGATCTATTCCGGGGGGCCCGCAGCCGGCTCAACTATCACGCTGCCGGCGTCGCCGAACGTGACGCCGCCCCGCTCCACGGCTCGGTTGACGCACGTTGGCGCCCACTCGGCGGGCCCTAAGAGGCTCGGCGCTCAACCCCGTCCCAGGCGTAGACCATTCGAATTCGGCGGTCGACTCCGTCCCACGTCAACTCGACCTCACGCGACTTGAGGGCCACCAGGCGCTCCAGGGCAACGTTGGCGACCAGTCGAGGGTGATCGGGTCCCGATGACCGGTCCCAGATTTGGAGCGTGCCGGCCGAGATAGTGACCTCGGTGCCCTGAACCTCGCGGTCCAGGGTCTCTCGTCCCTTACCGAAGACCTTCTCTTCAATCTCGAACGTGATCACTCATCTTCCTCCGCTAGGAGTAACGCGCCACCGCCGCCAATCCTAGGGCCAAGCCCGGCCACCTTCCCGAGTGACCGGCGCCGCCACGAGACGCGCGCCGGGGGGCCGGCCAACTCCTCGGCCGTCCTCAAGGGCTAGCCGAGCAGCTTCTTGGCCACCACGATTCGCTGAACCTGGTTGGTCCCCTCGTAGATCTGGGTGATCTTGGCGTCGCGCATGAAGCGCTCCACTGGAAAGTCCTTGGTGAAGCCGTATCCGCCGAGTAGTTGGACGGCGTCGGTGGCGACGCTCATCGCGGTGTCCGAGGCAAACGACTTGGCCGCTGCGCCGAGGTAACTGAGTTCGCCGTCGGGGTCGCCGTCGTCAATCGTGGCGCACGCTCGGTAGACGAGGGCGCGGGCGGCTTCGGTGTGGATGGCCATGTCAGCGAGCATGAATCGAAGTCCCTGTAGATCAGCGATGGGCCGTCCGAACGCGCGGCGCCCCTGCATGTAGCCCGCCGCGTAGTCGATCGCCCCTTGGGCAATCCCCACCGCCTGCGCGCCGATGGTCGGTCGCGAACGGTCCAGGGTGTGCATGGCGATTCGAAAGCCCTCGCCCTCTTGGCCAATCCGGTGACTCGCGGGAACGCGAACCTCGTTGAGCACGACCTCCCCGGTCGGCGACGCGCGGAGCCCCATCTTGTCCTCGTGCTTGGGGAACTCCACTCCCCACCCGCGCTCAACCAGGAAGCACGAGATTCCTCGACCACGGGCCTCCGGATCGGTGGACGCAAAGACCGTGTAGGTGTCGGAGATCCCGGCGTTGGTTATCCAGTACTTGGACCCGGTGATGACGTAGTCGTCGCCGTCGCGCACGGCGCGGCACCTCATCGCCGCGACGTCGCTGCCGGCGTCGGCCTCCGACAGGCAGTAGCTCGCCTGGATCTCCCCGGTCGCGATTCGCGGCAGGTACTCGCGACGTATCTCCTCGGAGGCGAAGTTGAGGATGGGCAGCATCCCCAGCTTCGAGATCAGCATGGTGACCGACGTCGACGCGCAGACCCGCGCGATCTCCTCGGCCATGATGGCCTGGGTGACCATGTCGGCGCCCGCGCCGCCGTAGGCCTCAGGGACCCACAGCCCGGGCAGCTCCATCTCGACGCACGCGTCGAAGCTCGCCTGGGGGAACGCCTGCTCGCGGTCGTCACGATCGGCGTTGGGCGCGATTCGCGCCTCGCAAAACTCGCGCATCACGGCGCGAAAGGCGCGCTGCTCCTCGTTGAGGGTGAAGCCCACGGCTAGGCCGACGCGCCGGTCACCAGCGCCGAGGGTTCGACGCCGTCGACGAGCGCGCGCTGGGCCGCGTAGCTGTGGGCGAGCCCGGCGAACGGCGCGGCACGAGTGGCGTCGATGACGCCGGCGCCGTCGAGGCCGAAGTGGGCCAGCGCGACGCGGACGTCAC
>JBOGFU010000225.1:0-3210 GCA_050743545.1 Acidimicrobiales bacterium
TGCAGGACCATGTCGTTGCCGTACTCGACGGTTCGGGACTCTGCCCTAAAGGCCCACAGGTTGAAGGCGACGGCCAACAGGACCAGCAGGAGTGGGCCGTTGCGGTGCCACCGATCGTCGCTCGCGAAGACGACGTCGGGGATGTCGGCGGGCCGGTCGGGTGGCGCGGGACGCGCGCGGCCACCGCGGGACCACAGCGACAGGGTGTGAACTCGAACCGATGGAGTGGTGGCCGCGGAGACGGGCGGCGGGTCGCCGCGGGGGTCTCTCTCGGTCTCCATTAAGCGCAGCCCCCTATGAGCGGTGAGTCGGTGGTGGAGAGCGTCGGCGGGGCGACGCGCGTCGACACGGTCCCTAAAGAGACTGGTTCGATGCAGGCCAATAGTAACGGCCCGGCTACTCAAGAACCCTCATGGAGCGCGCGCACGCGTCGTCACGAATGGCGCCGTCGACGGACGCGACACGTCGGGCCGACGAGCGTCCACTCCCCGGCCTCGAGAACACGCGGTGGTATTTTTGGCGCTGACGTGTGTCAATGCCCAGCGCGCGTCGGCGACCAGCCAGGCCGATTCCGGCCGCGGGAGAGGTTCGATGAGTACACCGCTCCCTGAGGCGTCGCTCGGTCTTTCGTGGCGTCGACTGAACCCGTCGCAGTGGGCGGTGATCGCACTCACCGTCACCGGCGTCGCGGCCATCGTCGTCCAGTTCGCGCTTTACGGCAACTTCCTACTCAGGTGGAACTACGACACTGGCGTCTACTTCGGCGCAACGCTGCACACGTGGAACGGCGTCTTCCCCTACCGTGACTTCATCTTCGTCCAGCCACCGGGGATAACCCTGGTGCTGGCCCCCGCGGCATTCCTCCAGTTCGTCGTCGGGAGCGCCGCGGGGTTGGAGACGGCGAGGGCACTGACCTTGGTTGTGGTCGTCGCCAACGTGTCACTGGTCGCCTACGTGCTTCGGCGATGGGGCGTCGTGGCTCAAGTGACCGGTGGATTGCTGATGGCGGCGTGGCCCCAGCTGGTCGCCCTGGACTGGCCCATCACGATGGACCCGTTCCTGGTGCTCTTCTGCCTATTGGCGCTCGAATATCTCCTGCGTAGTTGGGAGGAGCCCGACGTGGAGGCCCGCCGGTCGTGGCAGGCGGGTGTCCTCATCGGCGTCGCCGCGCTGATGAAGCTGTGGGCCCTCTTTCCGTTCGTGGCGTTCGTGGCCGTCGCCCTGGTCATTCGGCGTCGCCTGGTGCCTCGTTTCGTCGGCGGCGCGGCGCTCGGCTTCGCCGTTCCCGCGCTTCCCTTCTTCCTGGCGTCGCCCTCCGCGTTCATCAGCGAGACGGTGTCGACCCAGCTCGTCCGCTCCTCTCACGGATTTGGCGCGGGCGTCGTCAAGCGCCAGATCGGTGGGTTCGGCCACTGGCTCCTCGCGACGGCACCCGGGGCGGGGTGGTCGGGGGTCATAGCGGTCCTCGCGCTCCTCGCGGCGTCGGCGGTCCTCGCTATGCGCTTGGGCGCGCGAGAGCGGGCCGCCGTCGCCGCCGTCGCGGTGGGTTTGGTTCTCTGTCTGTACTCGCTGATCCAGGCGGGGACCTCCCCCCTCTACTACCTCTACTTCTCGTCGTCGTTCGGCTGCGTCTTGGTGGGGATCGTGGTCGGCCTCGCCTATCAACGCATCGTCGCGCGACTGACCTGGGTCCCGCAGGCTCAGACCGTGATCTCGTGGTTCGCCTCGTTCACCGTGGCCCTGGTGGCATTGCTGGCCTTCGTCGACTTTCGGAGCCAGTACTCGGTGGACGTGGGCTCCAAGGCGCACGCGGCCACCATCGAGACGCTCGGCTTCTTCTCTCAGATCCCGTCGGGGTCGTGCGTCGTCACCGACGACCCCTACCTCCTCATCTACGCCGAGCGTGAGGTCAGCGGCCGACCGGGCTGTCCCGCTCAGGTCGATCCCTTCGGGGTCTGGCTCTACCACGGCCCGCACGACGTGCTAGCGTCGGGGACCGCCGACGCGGCCTCGACGCGCGACGCCTGGATTGGGTACCTGAGCCACGCGGACTACTTCCTCGACCGCGTGGGCCTCAACTATCTGATGCCGTGGGACACCACGTTCCAGTCGTGGCTGGCGAGCCACTACAGCGCCGTCTCCACCAAGGACTACATCGTGATCTACAGGAACGACGCGTTGGTGTCGGGTGGCGGGTGATCGGCCGGTCATCACCGCGTCGTATCTACCCCACGTCGGTCAAAGCTGCGCGACCTAGGCCCTAGTGGACGGGCGACGGCCGCCCGAAGAAGTAGCCCTGTCCGAGCATCGACCCCTCGCCGAGGGTCACGCCGAGGTCGCGCAGCGTCGCGGCCTCGGCCTCGGACTCGACTCCCTCGGCGACGATGATCGTGTGGCTCTGGATCGCGAAGTGGCAGATCCCGGCGACCATCGCCTGGCGCGCCGGGTTGGTGTCGATGTCGCGCACGAGTGAGATGTCCAGTTTCACGAAGTCCGGCCGCAGCTCGAGGATGTGGCTGAGGCTGGTGTAGCCCGCGCCGGCGTCGTCGACCGCGAGGCGCACTCCCTCGATACGGTCTATCGCCGTGCGGAGCTCCGTGTAGTCGACGACGCGCGCGTGCTCGGTGATCTCAATGACCACGGGCCTCTCGCTGCCCCGCACCGCGAGCTCGGCTTGGCCGTCGAGCAGGCACGACGGCGAGAAGTTGACGGTGACGAACGCGTTCGCGGGAAGGTCAGTCGCGGCGGACAGCGCGGCGCGCGCGCACGCCGACTCCAGCTCGGACGCGCGCCCGACGGCGCGCGCGTCGCCAAAGCGATGGTCGGGGCTCACGCCGTCGCTAAAGCGAGTGAGCGACTCGAAGCCCACGACGTCGCCCGTGGTGAGGTTGACCAGGGGCTGGAACACGGGGAAGAACCTCTGCTCGGCGATCACCGCGTCGATCTCGGCCCGCTTGATCTCGGCGTTCTGGTACTCGATGGCCTGGGCGCCAAAGAGCGACCCCGCGTAGGAGCCCAGCTCTTCGAAGTGGGCGAACCGCGACTCGTCGGTCTTGACGGCGTCGGGGTCCTTGGTCGCGAGCAGGAGAACTCCGATGAGCCCGCCCTCCCACCTGATCGGCGCGAGCACGATCTGCACGATGCCCTCGCGGACCGCGGCGTCGACGAGGTGGGGGTTGGCGGTCCAGAGCTGACGGTCCATGCTCAGCG
>JBOGFU010000226.1:0-4855 GCA_050743545.1 Acidimicrobiales bacterium
ACCTGGCGCCTCATCGGAGCGGCCAACGGCTACCTAGAGCAGCACGAGCCCTGGCGCCACGAGGCGGGCGACGAGGTGGACGCGGTGATGGGTGACGCGCTGGAGGCGATTCGCCTCATCGCGGTCATGGTCTCGCCGGCGATGCCGAGCGTCGCGCTCGAGGTCTGGCGGCGGCTCGGACTCGCGGGCACGCCCACTCAGTTGCCCTTCGCCGACGCCGCCGGGTGGGGCGCCTACCCCGGCGGCCTCACGGTGGTGAAGGGCGAACCGCTCTTTCCCCGGCGGGCTGACGCGTGAGCGGCTGGACCGACGCCCACTGCCACCTCCAGGACCAGTTCGTGGGCGATGGCCCGGGCGAGGTCGCGTCAATCCTCGACCGGGCCCGCGCGGCGGGGGTCGACCGCGCGGTCGTGATCGGCACCGACGAGGCGTCGTCTCGCCAGGCGCTCGACCTCGCGGCGACGGGCGGGGCGATCGAACTCGTCGCCACGGTGGGCCTGCATCCGCACGAGGCCGTGCACGGCGCCGCGGGGGTGATGGCGCTCGCCGCGAGCGGACACCCCAAGCTCGTGGGCATCGGCGAGTGCGGCCTCGACTACTACTACGAGCACTCCGCGCGCCACCTCCAGCGAGAGGCGTTCGCCGCCCAGGTCCGCGGCGCCCACGAGCTCAACCTGGCCCTGGTCATCCACGCGCGCGACGCCTTCGACGACCTCCTCGCCATCCTGGCCAGCGAGGGCACCCCGCCGAGAACCGTCGTGCACTGCTTTACGGGGTCGGCGGCCGAGGCCGAGGCCTGTCTTGGCGCCGGGTGCGACATCTCGGTGTCGGGGATCGTCACCTTCGCCAAGGCCGACTCGCTGCGCGAGGCCGTCCTCGCGGTGCCCCTCGATCGCCTCCACGTCGAGACCGACAGCCCGTTCCTCGCGCCGGTCCCGCATCGCGGCCGGCCCAACGAGCCCGCGCTCGTCGCCGTCGTGGGCGAGTTCGTCGCGGCGCTGCGCGGGGAGGACCCGGCGGTGCTCCGCTCCGCCACGGCGGCCAACAGCGCCCGCCTGTTTGGCCTATCGCCGCCGTGAAAAGACTCTTGACCAGGTAGTATCTAGGTTACGGGCGAAGCGATTGCCCGCGTCGCGGCCGTTGCCTAGCGTTGTGGAACGGTACGGCGCGTGCGCCCGGCCGTGGAGGGTGGAGATCTGAGGACACGTCGACCCTTGGCGCGTCGGCGCCCGTGGGCCCAAGTCGCGGTGGCCGCCCTCCTCGTGGCGACGCCCTTGCTCGCCGCGCCCGCGGGGGCGGGCGCCTCGGGCCACGCCCCCCGGCGCGTGCCCAACGTCGTGGGCCTGACGCGCTCGGGCGTCTTCGCGGCGATGCGCGGCGCGGGGCTGTACTTCACGACTCGGGGCCCGGGTAGCACCACGTCGACCTGGTCGAGCGCGGTGTCCGAAATCCCGCGCGCGGGCACCGTGGTCGCCTGGCACTCGAGCGTCACGATCACGGTGTCGCGCGCGACGGGCCACTCGCGCCGACGCGTGCCGCGTCTCGTCGGTCGGACGCGGGCTCAGGTCTACGCCGCCATGCGCCGGGCCCAGCTCTACTTCACGACGAGCGGCCCGGGCAGCGCCACGGGAACCTGGGTCGTCGCGACACGACAGCGCCCCGGCGCGGGGACCCTCGTCGCCTGGCACTCGAGCGTCGCGCTGACCGTCTCGACCTCCCGTCGCGTGGTTCATCACCCGACCACGACGACGACCAAGCCGCACCACCCGACGACGACCACGACGAGTCCGCCCGCGACGACGACGTCGACGACCTCCACGACGACGACCTACCCCGGTGAGACGACCACCACCGGCGCGTCGACCACGACCTCCACGACGACGACGATCGTCAAGGTGACGACGACCACGGTCAAGAAGAAGAAGAAGGTCGTCCCGCATCGATACCGGGTCGGCGTCGCGACGTGGTACAGCTACATCCCGGGTCGCTGCGCGACGTCGTACCTCCCCTTCGGGACGCGCATCCGCGTGCGCGACCTCGCGACCGGCAAGACGATTACCTGCGTGGTCTCGGATCGTGAGGGCGCGGGCTCCAACCGCGTGGTCGACCTCTCCGAGACCCAGTTCGCCGAGCTCGCGCCGCTGTGGCGTGGGGTCGTGCGTGTCAAAGTTTCCTGGTGACCCACACCCGCAGTGAGATCACCGCGATGCTGGCCGCCCACGGCCTCGCCCCGTCGCGCGCGCTGGGACAGAACTTCGTCGTCGACCCCAACACGGTGCGGCGCATCGCCCGCCTCGCCCACGTCGGTCCCGGCGACGTGGTCATCGAGATCGGCGCGGGGCTCGGCTCGCTGACGCTGGCCCTCGTCGAGACCGGCGCGACGGTCGAGGCCATTGAGGTCGACCGCCACCTCCTCGCGCCACTCCACCAGGTGCTCGACCCCGCGGGGGTCACGGTCCACCACGTCGACGCGCTTCGCGCGGACTACGACACCATCCTCGCCGGACGTCCGGGCGTCGTCGTGGCCAACCTGCCCTACAACGTCGCAACCCCGGTGGTGCTGCACCTGCTCGAGACCCAGCCCCTCGTCACGCGTCTCTTCGTCATGGTCCAACTCGAGGTCGCCGAGCGGCTCGCCGCCTACGCGGGCGACGACGCCTACGGCGCGGTCTCGGTGCGCGTGCAGTATTACGCCGACGCGCGCGTGGTAGGGCGAGTCAGCCCCAACGTCTTCCTGCCGCGTCCGCGCGTCGACTCCGCGCTCGTGGAGATCGTTCGCCGCGAGGCGGTGCGCGTCGACCCGGCCGTCGTGAGCGAGCAGGCACTCTTCGAGGTCGTGCGCGCGTCCTTCGCGCACCGTCGCAAGATGCTGCGCCGCTCGCTCGCCGAGTGGGCCAGTGAGGGCGTCTTCGAGCGCTCGGGGGTGGACCCGACGCGTCGCCCCGAGGAGCTGACCATCGAAGAGTTCGCGGCGCTGGCGGCGGCCAAGTGACCCAGCTGCTGGCCCCGGCCAAGCTGACCTGGACTCTCGAAGTGCTCGCACGACGCGCCGACGGGCTGCACGAGCTGCGTGCCGACATGACCACGATCTCGCTCTGCGACGTCCTGGACGTGGACGAGTCGGCCGACTACCTGCGCGTCGTCGGTCCCCACTCCGCCGCGGTGTCACTCGGGCCGGCGAACCTCGTCTCTCGAGCGCTCGCCCAGGTGGGCCGCCGAGCCGGGGTCACGCTGCGCAAGGAGATCCCCGTCGGCGGCGGCCTCGGTGGGGGCAGCGCCGACGCGGCGGCGATCCTGCGCTGGGCCGGCGCCCTCAACCCCGCGACGGCGCTGGAGCTCGGCAGTGACGTGGCCTTCTGCGTCGTGGGGGGCCACGCGCTCGTCGGGGGCGTGGGAGAGGTCGTCTCCCCACTCCCGTTCAGTCCGACCGAGCTCACCCTCGTGATGCCCGACTTCGCGGTGTCGACCGGAGCCGTCTATCGCGCGTACGACGAGATGATCGCGGCGCGGTGGCGTCCCTCGGGCACCAACCACCTCGAGGAGCCGGCGGCGCGCGTCGAGCCGCGCGTCGCGCGCGCGCTGGCGTGGCTGCGAGAGCGCCACGGCGCGGCGAGCCTCGCGGGGTCGGGGTCGACGATGTTCGTGCCGCGGATCTGGGGTGACGACGACGCGTGGGACGACATCGGTCCCGACGGAGTTTTGAGTTTCCGGCGGGTGGCGACGACGCCGGGGTGACTATTTGCCGGCGGCGCGGCGCTGGAAGCGGGTGCGCTTCAGCATTTTCTTGTGCTTCTTCTTGCGCATGCGCTTGCGGCGCTTCTTAATCAGGGATCCCATGGCTCGAGACACTCTAGTCGGTGGGCCTTGAGGCTCACAAAGCCTCTACGCGCTCGCGTCCGGGACCCGTTCAATTCGTAGCGCCCGTCGCGGGCACCCGCGCACCGCGTAACGCGCGCTCTCGAGCTCGGCGCGGTTGGACAGGGGCGTCGCCTCTCGCGAGATCACCGGGTAGCCCCACTCGTCCACGGTGACGAGCTCGGGCGCGAGCTCGGCGCAGTGGCCGAACCCGTCGCACAGGATCGGATCGACGCGCAGCAGGAATCCACCGGTTCGCCGCTTCACTCCCACACCAGCTCTTCCTCGCGCTCGAGCTGGGGCACCGTCGCGAAGTGCCGATTCTGGCGGCTCGCCGCGCAGGGGCGGCCCGCGGCGTGATCCGCGACGTCGTCGGCGAAGACCGTCATCGCGGAGCGTACGAGGCGGACCACGCCGTCGGGGTGGCGGCACGCCCCGCGGCCCTCGATGACGCCGCACCGCTCAACCAGGCGCTGGTGGGCCACGCGCGCATCGCGCGACGGCTCGACCAGGCGCGAGAGGTCCTCGGCGAGCGCGGGCAGCCCGAACGCGCAGGGCCCGCACTGGCGCGCGCTCTCGTTGGCCATCCAGCGCACGACGCGATGGGTTTCGGCGACGCCACAGCCCGCGCGTGCCAGGACGACGATGACGCCGGCGCCGACGCTCACGCCGTGGCGCGCGAGCGACTCGTTGTCGTAGGGGCAGTCGAGGAGCGCGGGGTCGACCCAGGACCCGCCGTAGCCGCCGAGGAGGAGCGCGCGCGGCGACGGGTCGGCGCCGGCGCTCGCGAGGATGGAGCGCAAGGGTGTGCCGAGCGAGACCTCGAGCACCGTCGGGTGGGCGGTCGCGCCCGACACCGACACGAGGGTCGACCCGGGGTGGGCCGTGGTTCCGAGTCCGCGGAACCAGTCAGCGCCGAATCGCCCGATGAGCCCGACGTGCGCGCAGGTCTCGGCGTTGTCGAGCAGCACCGGGCCGTGGCCGACCCTCAGGATTGAGG
>JBOGFU010000227.1:0-10464 GCA_050743545.1 Acidimicrobiales bacterium
ACCTCGGCGTCGTCGCCAACCCCACGACGGGTTGGTCGCGCGAGTTACTCGCCTAGCACGCTCGCGCGTACGCGCGACCACTCGAGTGAGTCGCGTACGCCGTCAACCAGGGAGCGCTCCGGGACCCAGCCGAGGAGTCGCTCCGCCTTCTCTCGGCTCGCGAACGCGCCGGCGACGTCGCCCGGCCGACGAGGCGCGTCGTGGACCGCCACCGGGGTCGCGACGACGCCGTTGAACGCGTCCACCAGCTCGCGCACGGTCGTTCCCAGCCCCGTGCCGAGGTTCACCACCTCGTAGCCTGACCCCCCCACGACATCGTCGAAGCGAGAGAGCGCCGCGACGTGCGCGCGAGCGACGTCCCACACGTGGATGTAGTCGCGGATGCCGGTGCCGTCTCTCGTCGGGTAGTCCGTCCCCGTGACCTGGAACGCCTCGCCCGAGGCGTGACACCGGATCAGCTGACCCAGCGCGTGCGTCGGGAGAGGCTGCTGGAGGCCGGTGCGCATCTGGGGGTCCGCGCCGATGGGGTTGAAATAGCGGAGGGACAGCACTCGCAGGTCGGTGGCGCTCGCGACGTCTCGGAACATCACCTCGCACGTCGCCTTGGTGCGCGCGTAGGGGCTCTCGGGTCGCAGCGGCGCGTCCTCGTCGACCTTCGCGTCGTCACTCGTGCCGTAGACCGAGGCCGACGAGCTAAAGATCAGGCGCGTGCACGCGTTGTCACGCAGGGACCGAACGAACCCCAGGGCCTTGACGACGTTCGCGTCGTAGTAGCCGATTGGGTCCTTCACCGACTCGGGGACACTTATCAGGGCGGCGAGCAGAATCGCTGACTCGATCTCGGGGTGCTCGTCGAAGACCCGTGCCACCAGCGCGGCGTCGGCGATGTCGCCCTCATAGAAGATCCGGTCGCGCGCAAATTCGCGACGTCCAGTAATGAGGTTGTCGAGAATGACCGGCGTCACGCCCTCGTCGAGGCAGGCGGACGCGATGGTGCTCCCGATGAACCCTGCACCACCTGCCACCAGGACTTTCACCACGGGCTCCTCCAACGCCGTGCCCTTGTTGACGCCAACCTTACTTCCGGGTTGACGGGTTAAATCGCGACTCGCGCGTTCTTCATTGCCCCGGGGTGGCGCTCAGCCGGGCCACAACTCGAAGCGCACGAGGACGACCAGAGTGTCGTGGTCGACGCTCTCGCCGAGGGAGGTCCAGAATCTGCGGTGCCCCTCTCGCCACTCCTCGATGCTGGCGTCGCCCTCGCCCTCCGCCGCGGCAAACTCCCACGGCACGTCGGCGAATCTCACCGTCTCGACCCCGGTGACGCGGAGCCGCGCCACCTCGAGGAGGTCGTCGTCGACGAGAGCGAGAATCTCACCCTCGGATTCGAGTGGTTCCGCCTCCGCGTCGTAGTCGCTCACGAGCCCCGCCGCCGCGGTCTTGCGACCTTCGAGGATTAGGCCATTGAGCCACGAGCGCATGGAGCCCGGGGTCCCGACCTCCATCGGTCTGACCCCGTTGACTAGAGGAGGGGCCATGGCGCAAGTGTGGCACCCCGCTGGGCGCCCGTCTGACAGACGTCAGCGTCGGCCCTATGGTGCGTCGACGCGACGCCGCGTCGACTCGTCGAGCGCGCCCTCCGCAATGAGGAGGTCGCGCTTTCGTTGGACACCCCATCGATATCCCGCGAGCGATCCGTCGGCTCTCACGACGCGATGGCAGGGGACCACGACCGCGAGCGGGTTCTGAGCGCAGGCCCTCGCGACCGCGCGCACAGAGGTGGGCGCGCCGATGTCCGCGGCGAGCTGACCGTAGGTTCGGGTGGTGCCCACCGGTATCGCGCGTAGCTGGGCCCACACCCTTGCTTGGAACGCGGTGGCGGCGATATCGGTCGGCAGGTCGCTCTGGGTGACGCGAGTCCCGATTCGCTCCAGCACCGCGCGCGCGGGTTCGGCCATCAGGTCGTCGTCGCGACTCAGCTCGGCGTGGGGCAGCTCGCGTCCCAGCTCGGCGATGAGTTGGTCGACCTCGCCGAAGCGCACGGCGACCAAACCCACGCTGGTCGCCGCCACCACGAGGTCGCCGAGCGGCGACGTGACCGTGGTGTAGAGGATCGTCTCGCCTCGTCCGCCGTCCCTGAAGCGGCCCGGCGTCATGCCCAGATAGGTCGTGCTCGTCGCGTACGCCGCGCTCGCCGAGCCGTAGCCCGCGTCGTAGAGGGCCGCGGTGACCGGCGCGCCGTCGCCCAAGGCACCGCGCAGGCGCCGCGCTCGTGTGGCGGCGGCGTAGGCGCGCGGGCTGACGCCAACCTCTCGGGCAAAGGTGCGCTGGAGGTGCGACGAGCTCACCCCGACCTGCTCAGCCAGGGCGCCCAGCGTGGGCGCGGCGACGTCACGCTCCAGAATGCGGCACGCCGCGTCGACCCACTCCGGACGGGCACCGCGCGAGTGCTGTGGATCGCACCGGCGGCACGGTCGAAACCCGGCGTCGAGGGCGCTAGCCGGCGTGTCGAAGAACCGGACGTTGTCGCGACGGGGCCGGCGAGCCGGACACGACGGACGACAGAAGACCCCCGTGGTGCGCACGGCGAAGACGAACTCACCGTCGCGCGCGCGGACACGTTCGAGGACCGCGCGCCACCGAGCGTCATCGGCCTCGTCCGGCGGCGGCGCCGAGTGCGAAGTGGACCGACGCTGCGGCCCGCTGGTGCTGTTGCGGGTCGAGGTCGGCGGCGCGGAAGTGCTCACGCGCGCAAACTACCGGACCTCCAGTCGCGCGTCGTCTCGAATGTTGCGGTCAAACTCGACGTCGCGTGATGGCGGGGCGCGACGGCGGCGGCGCCGTTACATTGGCGTCGAAGGAGCCACTATGGAGATAAAGGAACTCGGGCACCTTGTGCTCTACGTGCGGGACCTCGACGAGTCGACGCGCTTCTACCGCGACGTCCTGGGCTGGCACCCGATCGTGGGTGACGCCGACGGCGGTCTGGCCTTCCCGGCGATGGCGTTCAACTCGTCGTCGAAGCGCACCCACCACGAACTGCTGCTCATCGAAGTCGGCCCGCACGCCGCGCCCCTGCCCGGGGGCGCGCGCGTGGGCCTCTATCACTTCGGACTCAAGGTCGGCGACAGCGACGACGAGCTGCGCGAGGCCCTGGCCGCGCTTCGGGCGGGGGGCGTGACGATTGTGGGGGCGACCGACCACGGGATGACCCACAGCCTCTACATCGAGGACCCCGACGGCAACGAGATCGAGCTCTACATCGACGTGCCCGGCGTCGACTGGGACGACCCGAGCCTGTGGGCCGAGCCGACGCTCAAGCCGCTACGGCTCTAGGTCGCTAGGCCCCGGCGCGGCCGGCGGCGGTGTTGAGGTGGGACTGCGCGTCGCGCAGCCCGGTGACCGGGCCCCCCGCGCCGAAGTAGCGCTGGCCGGCGACCAGTAGCTCCTCGGCCGGGAACTTGGTGATGACCTCGCACCCGGTCTCGGTGACGACGACCTCTTCCTCGATGCGCGCCGCCGACCAGCCGTCCTTGGCCGGCCAGTAAGTCTCGAGCGCGAAGACCATGCCGGCCTCGAGGACCTCGGGGTGGTCGAGCGAGATCATTCGCGAGAAGATCGGCCGCTCCCAGATCGACAACCCCACCCCGTGCCCGTACTGGAGGCCGAACGCGGCCTCCTCGTTGGCGAAGCCGAACTCCTCGGCCGCGGGCCACACCGCGACGATGTCGGCGGTCGTGACCCCGGGCCTCACCATCGCGATCGCCGTGTCGACGAGCTCGCGGCACTTGACGTAGGCGTCGCGCTGGGCGACCGACGCGCTGCCCACGGCGAAGGTTCGGTAGTAGCAGGTCCGGTAGCCGTTGAAGCTGTGCAGGATGTCAAAGAACGCCGGGTCCCCCGGACGAATCAGCCGGTCGCTGTAGACGTGAGGGTTGGGCGAGCACCGCTCGCCCGAGATCGCGTTGACGCCCTCGACGTGCTCGGAGCCGAGGTCGTAGAGGGTCTTGTTGACCAGCCCCACGCACTCGTTCTCCTTGACCCCGGGGCGCAGGAACGCGTAGAGCTCCTCGTAGGCGGTGTCGACCATCGACGCCGCGTAGGTGAGCAGGGAGATCTCGTCGACGGTCTTCAGGCGACGCGCCTCCAAGAACACCTGCTGGCCGTCGACGAGGGTCATCCCGCGCTGGGCGAACGCCGCGAGCACCGGCATCTCGATGATGTCAACGCCGATGGCCTCGCCGGCGAGGCCGAACTGGTCGAGGACCTCCTTGATCTTGTCGGCGACCGTCCCGGCGCGGTCGGCCGCCGGGGGGATCGCCCCGCGCAGGGTCGAGATGCCGGCTCGCGCGCCCTCGTAGGGCATCGCCTCGCCGTCGGGTCCGACCTGGGCGCCGGTGAGCCACGGGTTGTAGAGCTGGTGGTGGCGCGCCGCGGAGCCGAAGTCCCAGACCACGGGCTTGCCCCCGCGCGGCAACAGGGCGAAGCGGATGAGCTTGTCCATGGCCCACGTGCCGATGTGGGTGCCGGTCATGTAGCGGATGTTGTGAAAGTCGAAGGTGAGCAGCGCGCCGAGGTCGGACCGCTCGAGCTCGGCCTGGAGGCGCGCGAGGCGCGCCTCGCGTAGACGCGGCATGTCGACTCGACTCTCCCAGTCGACCGCGTTGCTCCCGTAGGTGTGGATTCCCATCGCTACTCCCTGTGGTCGTTCATCGACTCGGCTACCGGCGGCGCTTGCGCGCCCAGACGTCCAGCGCGACGGCGAGCAGCAGGATCAGCCCAAGGACGATCTGCTGGTACAGCACGTCGACGCCGAGCAGGTTAAACCCGTTGCCGATCAGCGCAATGAAGAGCACGCCGATGGCGGTCCGCACGACCGAGCCCTCGCCCCCGGCGATAGAGGTCCCGCCGACAACGATGCCGGCGAGCACCGTGAAGGAGAGGGCGCTGCCGCCGCCTGACGCCTGCGCGCTCAGCAGGCGCGACGTGTCAATGACCCCGCCGAACGCCGCGGCGCCGCCGCTGAGTACGAAGGTGATGATGCGGACCTGATTCACGCGAACCCCGGCCAGACGCGCCGCTTCCGCGTTGCCGCCGGAGGCGACCACGTAGCGGCCAAAGGTCGTCTTGGCCAGCAGCAGGCCGAGGATAACGACGAAGGTCCAAGTCATCCATACCGCGGCCGGGATGGTGAGGAATTGGGCGTTGGCGAAGTTGTAGAAGCCGGAGTTCTGGGAGAGCACCACGAGGTTCCCCCCGGAGACCTTGAGCGCCACGCCGCCGATGACGAATGACATCGCCAAGGTCGCGATCAGCGGGTTGATCTTGAGGCCCGCGACGATCAAGCCGTTCACCAGGCCGACGCCGAGGCCGGCCAGCAGCGCGAGGCCAATGGCGAGCACCGGCGAGTGGTGGGCCGCGAGCTCGCCCGAAATGACGGTGGAGAGGCCGTAGGTCGCGCCCACGGACAGGTCAATACCGCCCGCGACCAAAACCAACGTGCCCGCGGCGGCGATTGAGAGGGTGGCCGCCTGTTGGTCGAGGATGTTGATGAGGTTCGTCGTGTGCAGGAAGGGTGCGCTCGTGATCGACAGCACGACGAAGAGGATGAGGAAGGGGATGAAAATCCCGGCGAGGCGCCACGAGTTCAGGAGTCGCGAGAGGGTTGAGCCCGCGGCGCCGGGGTCGGCCGTGCGCTGGTCGAGAACGTCGGCGCGAGGGTCGCCTGCGCTCATGATGGTGTCACTCCTCCGACGGCGGTCGGCTCGGCGAACGCGGCCGCGAGGACCGCCTGTTCGTTCATGTCATCGCCCGTCAACTCACTGACGATGCGCCCATGTCGCATGACCAGTACCCGGTGGGCGAGGCCGAGCACCTCCTCTAGCTCCGACGAGATCACGATCACGCCCATCCCGGCGGCGGCGAGTTCCACGAGCAGGTCATAAATCGCGCGTTTGGAGCCCACGTCGACCCCCCGGGTGGGCTCATCGGCGATGAGCACCGTGGGCGAACACATCACCGACCGTGCGAAGAGCAGCTTCTGTTGATTTCCGCCCGAGAGCATCGAGACCGGCGTGCGCATGCTCGCCGCCTTCACGGTGACGCGGCTCATGACGTCCGCGACCCGACGGCGCTCCCGGGCCCCGATGATCCAGCCGAATCGGCTCACGAGGTCGAGCCGCGAGAGGGAGATGTTCTCCTTGACCGAGCGACCGGTGAGCAGGCCCATCTCTTTTCTGGACTCGGGGATCATCACGAGCCCCCGGCGGATCGACTGAACCGGGCTTCGCCCGCTGAGCTCCGAACCCGAGATCCGCACGTGGCCGCTCGACACGCGGGCGTCGCGAAAGATGGCACGAGCCAGCTCCGAGCGACCCGCGCCAACGAGACCCGCGACGCCGAGAATCTCGCCCTCTCGCAACACAAACGAACAGTCGTTGACCCCGGACGCACTCACGTGATCGACCTCGAGGACAACGGGGCGCGCCGCGGGCGCGTGCTCCTTCGACGGGAAGGCCGTCGTCAGCGATCGGCCCAGCATCCCTTCAATCAGCGACTCCTCCGTTGCGTCCGTCGCGTCGACCGTGCGGATGAGTCGGCCGTCGCGCAACGTCGTGATGGTGTCCGACAGGGCCAGCACCTCGGACAGGAAGTGCGAGATGAGCAGAACTGTCTTGCCTTCATGGGCCAACGAGCGAATGATCTCGTGCAGGGACTCGGTCTCATTGCTCGACAGCGCCGCGGTCGGCTCGTCCATGATGACGATCGACGCGTTGCGGGCCAGGGCCCGCATGATCTCAACCTTCTGCTTGTCGGCGATGGTGAGCGTCCCGGCCACCACGTCAGGCGACAGGTTAAAGTTGAGTCGGCGCGCGAGCTCGACGAATCGTCGGCGCGCCGCCCCGCGACGCACGAACCCGGCGGTCTTGGACTCAACCCCCAGGTAGACGTTCTCGACGACCGTGAGCCCTGGCACGATCGCGAGCTCCTGGGCGATGGTCACGATCCCGCGCGCCAGGGCCTCGCGCGGGGATCGCAGGCTAAGAGCCTCTCCACCGAGCGAGAGCGTCCCCGCGTCAGGTTGGATAACCCCAGAGATGATCTTGCCCAACGTCGACTTACCCGCGCCGTTCTCTCCGACGAGGGAGTGGACGGTTCCGGCGACGATGGTCAACGACACGTCCGACAGGGCGGGCACCCCGCCGTAGTGCTTCGACACCGCGGTGACGACCAAGTCGCCTCCGAAGCCCGGAGCACCACGGCGGGGTAGCGCCTCTGACGTCTCCATCGACACGTCAGCTCACACAGTCCATGTCGGCGTGGGATCCCCTAGTGCTGAATTAGCTGACGGATCAGCCTGGCCACTCACCCGTGAACTTGCCGGCGTTGGACGCGATGACGATCCCATTGTTGGGCAGCTTGGCGACGGGGTTCTGCGAACCGGAGTTCTTACCCGTCTTGAGCGCCTTGATGAGCGCGATCATCCCCAGCTGACCCTCGGTCGCCGGCAGCTGCGCGACGTCGGAGTACCACGCGCCGCTCTTGACCGCGGCGATGCCCGTCGCGCTCGCGCCGTAGCAGACGAGCTTGACCGTGGTGATGTGTGCGGACGTCAGCGCCGACTGCGCGCCTTCACAGTCCTGGTCGGCCCCGACGATCACGTTGAGGTCCGGGTGAGCCACGAGGGTGTCGGCGACGAAGGTCAGCGCGACCGACGGCGTGTACAGGCCGTCGCCCTCAGCGACCACGCTCGCGTTGGAGTTGCTCGCGATCACCGAGGCGAACGCGGTGGAGATCGCCGAGTCCGGCTCGTAGCCCTTGTAGTTGTGAACCAGCGCGATCTTGCACGGGTTGGCGCCCGCGCAGGCCGCGACGGCCTGCTGGCCCAGCTGCTTGCCGATCTTCGAGGGGAAGAAGACAACGTTGCCCGACAGGCCCTTGACCTCGATCTGGTCGCTCGCGTAGTTGGAGCCCAGAATCTGGTCGATGTTCACGACCTTGATGTGCTTCTTCAGCGCGGCCTTGATCCCGGGAATGAGCGCCGCGCCGTAGACCGGCTGGACGATGATCCCCTGGTACTTGCCCGAGGCCACGACGTCCTGGAGTTCGGACACCTGGGTGGTGTACGTGCTCTGGGAGTCGAACACCGTGACGTTGACGTGACCGGACGTGGCAGCGACGGCGCGAGCGGCGGCGAGCATCGGTGCGTCGTAGCTGTTGGCCACGCCGTACGAGAGGTACGCGACGTTGTACGTCTTGTGCTTGGTGGCGGCCTGCGCGGTAGCCGTGAGGCTCAGCCCCGCGGTCGATAGCGCCAGCAACCCGGCCATCGCAATGGTGATGCGACGGAATCTGTTGGTGAGCATTCAATCCCCCTTGTGACGCCGACGGCCCTCTGCCCCCGACCGTTGAAACCTCGCCCGTCGCCCCCCACGGCCGCCGACCCCATGTGGGATCGGTCCTCGGCCACGGGAACGCTCGAGGCGCACTGCCATGTCGAGTGGACACTATCTATGTTCACTGAACGTGTCAATTATCAGTTAACGCTTACGTCACCCCGTTGACCCACGTCATGGGGCGTCGCCAGGGTGCGCCCGACGCTAGGACCGCGTGGGTCGCCACGGGGGTGCGGGACGGCCGAAAAATGCGCGTGGAGCGGTTCTACTTCACGTATTTGTAGGGATTCGTGCTCGTCTGGCGCTCGGAGAGCTCGGGGTTCATTCCCGAGACCCAGTCGGCCTCGCCGATCGTGTCGGCCAGGAACTCGACCGTCCTGTCGGTCGCCGCGCGAGCCGCGGCGAGGTCGACGCCGACGAGGCGACGCTCGTTCTTCACGACGTTGCCGTCGATCACCACCGTGTCGACGTCGTCGCGCTGCGCCTGCATGACCACGTGGCCGTAGGGGTTGACGATCGGGAACATCACCGGCGAGTCGTCGTTCTTGATCAGAACCACGTCGGCGCGCTTGCCGACCTCGAGGCTGCCGACCTTGGACTCCAGGCCGAGGGCCTTGGCTCCGCCCTGGGTCGCCCAGTGGATGACCTCCTCGCAGCGAACGTCGAGGTTGACCACCTGCTCTCCCTTGCGGTGAGCCTCCATGTGCTGGCGGGAGCGGTCCGAGCCGATCGTCGTGCGCATCGCGGTGAACATGTCCGAGCTCCACCACACCGACGTGTCGTGCGAGAGCGAGATGGGAATGTCGTACTTGCGAAGCTCCCACGACGAGGGGTACCCCTGGCCGGCGCTCTGCTCGCTCTCGGTCGACACCGACGCCGACCCGCCCGACGCGGCGATGCGGTTGTACGAATCCTCCGACAGGGTCGAGCAGTGGACGAACACCGTCTCGGAGCCCATGCAGCCGTTCTCGTGCATCAGGCGGATGCTCTCGTCGCCCGTCACGCCGAAGACCCCCGCGTGGGTGGTCACCGCGACGCCGAGTTCCTTGGCCACGTCAAACGCGGGCTTTTCGGGGAATGACGCGTCGCCCAGGACGTCAAAGGCCATCTGAAAGCCCAGCATGTCCCCCTTGCCGTCGAACCTCCGCGAGTAGAAGGCCTTGAACGCGGGGTCGACCGACCACTCCCAGGGCGCGGCCTGGATGTTGCCGTAGGCGAGGACGAATCGGCCCGCGACGGCCTCGAGCGCGTCGACCGCGGCGTCGGCGTGCTCGGTGGACTGAAGGCCGTGGGACCAGTCCACGGTGGTCGTCACGCCGGCGTTGACGGCCTCGATCGCCGACAGGAGGTTGCCCGCGTAGATGTCCTCGGGACGGAAGTCCTTGCCGTGCTGGAGGTAGTACCAGACGAAGTACTGGGCGAGGGACCAGTCGGCGCCGTAGCCGCGCATCGCGGTCTGCCACATGTGACGGTGGGTGTCGATCATCCCGGGCATGATGATGCCGCCGGTCGCGTCAACGCTCAGCGCGTTGTCGGGCGCGGAGAGCTTCGGGCCGATCTCCTTGATCACCCCGTCGGCGACCAAGACGTCGCAGTTCTTGAGGACGCGGTGGGTCGCGTCCATCGTGATGACGGTGCCGTTTCGAAAGACGATCGGTCGACCGTGCTCGAGCGACTCACCCTTCGAGTTGACGTTGCTAGCCACGATCGTCCCCCTCACTGCTCAGTTAGCGGCTGAGCGTACCACCGTGTTCACTGCTGTCAACAATGACTTCACACGAACGATCGACGCCCAAGCGCCGTAATCGCCTTGCCGCGTCACGCTTTTGTCACGCGACGCCGCGGGGCTCCCTCGATGACTCCTCGAAACGAGCCCGGAATTGGTGGAGTATGTTTGACGACACTGAACACATGAAGGGGAGAGATCATGTCGAATGAGCGGGCGGGACGCACCGCCGTCGTCCTCGGGGGCACCCAGGGTATCGGCAAGGAGATAGTGAAGTCCCTCGCCAGCAAGGGTTCGACCGTCTACCTCTCGGGGCGCACGCCAGAGAGCGCCGCGGCCGCG
>JBOGFU010000228.1:0-2717 GCA_050743545.1 Acidimicrobiales bacterium
GATCAGGTCCTCGCGGTCGGCCGCGGCGGCGGCCTCGGCGCCCGCGTCGCGCGCGGCGAGGCGCGCCTCGACGCCCTCGGCGGCGATGCGCTGGGCCTCGTCGACGAGCGCGGCGACCATCTCGTCCTCGGGCACCACGCGCACGATCTGGCCCTGGATGAAGAGGTGTCCGCGGTGCTTGCCCGCGGCAATGCCGAGGTCGGCGTGGCGCGCCTCGCCCGGTCCGTTGACGACGCAGCCCATCACCGCGACCTGGATGGGGATCTCCAGCGCCTCGAGCGCCGCCTGGGCCTCGGTCGCGACCTTGATGACGTCGACCTCGGCGCGCCCGCAGCTCGGGCAGGCAATGAGGTCGAGGCCGCGTCGCTCGCGCAGCCCGAGCGCCTCCAAGAGCTGACGGCCCGCGCGCGCCTCCTCAACCGGGTCGGCGGTGAGCGAGTAGCGCAGGGTGTCGCCGATGCCCTCGGCGAGCAGGGTGCCGATCCCCGCGGTGCCCTTGACCAGCCCGCCGGGCAGCGGCCCGGCCTCGGTGACCCCGAGGTGCAGGGGGTGGTCGAACGTGTCGGCGGCGAGGCGGTAGGCGGCGATCATCGTCGCGACCGACGAGGCCTTGACCGAGACCTTGACGTCGTTGAAGCCGACCTCGTCGAAAAAGGCGAGCTCGTGAAGCGCGGACGCGACGAGCGCCTCGGGGGTCGCGCCGCCGAAGCGCTCGTAGACCTCGGGGTGCAGGCTCCCCGCGTTGACCCCGATGCGGATCGGCACCCCGCGGTCCTTGGCCTCGCGCGCGACGAGCTTGATCTCCTCGGGCTTGCGCAGGTTGCCGGGGTTGAGGCGCAGCCCCTGGACCCCGGCCTCGAGCGCGGCGAGCGCCATCTCGACGTGGAAGTGGATGTCGGCGACGATGGGCACGGGGCTGCGCGGCACGATCTGGGCGAGGCCCTCGGCCGCGGCGCGATCGTTGCACGTGCAGCGCACGATGTCGGCGCCCGCGCCGGCCAGGTCGTAGACCTGGGTGAGCGTGGCCTCGACGTCGGCGGTCTTGGTCGTGGTCATCGACTGCACCGAGATCGGCGCGTCGCCGCCCACCTTGACCGACCCCACCGAGATCTGTCGCGTCACGCGGCGCGGGCTCAGGGCAGAGGCGGTGACGTCCACTGACCCATTCTGCCGCGCGCCAGGCGCGCGTCTAGCGGAAGGGGTTGGCGATGGGGTGCGCCACGTCGAGGTAGAGCGTGCAGGCAAAGAGCACCAGCAGCACCATCATGAACCCGTAGGCGTAGGGGGTAAGGCGGTTGACGTCGGCGTGGTAACGCCGCCCGCGTCGGCTGCGCAGGCGCTCGTAGGTCGCGACCGCGACGTGGCCGCCGTCGAGGGGCAGCATCGGCACCATGTTGAGCAGGCCGACGAAGACGTTGACGATCATCAAGATCTCGAGCAGGGTGCCGGGCCCCGCCTGGGCCGCCTCGACCGCGACGCGCCCCACGCCCACGATCGACAGGGGCCGCGTCAGCTGGTCCTTGCGGTTGGCCGCCGCCGCGGGCGACGCGACCTGGTGGAAGAGGCTTCCGAACTCCGCGGGCGAGAACACGTGGACCAGGCTGTGCAGCGCCGCGCTGATCGTCGAGCCCACTTGGGAGAACGCCGAGGGGACCGCGGCGAACACCGACGAGTGGACGACCTGGTTCTCGAGCTCGACGCCGATGTAGCCCTGGGGGGTCGACCCGGTGGCGACCGCGTGTCCGTGCGACGTGAGGCTCCGCCCGTCGACGGGGGTCGCGTGCAGGGTGAGGTCACGACCGTGGCGCTCGACGACGAGGGTAACGCGACGCCCGCTGTCGTCGTGGACCAGCGCGACGAGGCGCGACGCGTCGGTGACCGCGTGGCCGTCCACCGAGACGATGCGATCCCCCACCTTGACCCCGGCGAGCTGCGCGGCGTTCATCGCGTGGCCGTCCCAGTGGGTGAAGCTCGCGACGCCGACGTGGCTCGCCGAGGGCACGCCGACGAACGACAGCGACGCCCACGCGAGCACGAGCGCCATCACCAGGTGCATGAACGACCCCGCCGACGCGAAGACGACCTTGCGCGGGTAGGTCGCCTCGCGGTAGGTGCGCGACTCGTCGGCGGGGGCGACCTCCTCGGACCAGGTCATCCCCGGGACCTTGACGTAGCCACCCGCGGGGATCGCTCGTACCCCGTAGCGGGTCTCGCCGACGGTCGTCGACCACACCACCGGGCCGAAGCCGACGAAGAAGTCGGTGACGCGCATCCCCGCGCGCTTGGCGGTGAGGTAGTGGCCGAACTCGTGGACCATGACCATGGTCAGGATCGCCGCGACGACCACCGGCAGCGCCCACCCGCCCCACCAGGTGAGCAGCGCGACCACGGCGGCGACCCCAACGACCAGCCTCACCAGCGCGGCGCGAGTCGACGGGGGCGTCTCCATGCCGGGCACGAGCCTACCGCCCTAGGTCGTCAACAGGCCCGTCGCCACCGCCCGCGCGCGCGCGTCTTCGCCCAACAGTTGCTCAACGCTCGTGAGTTCCACGTCGTCGTAGCGGTCCATCGACGCGGCGACGAGGGGCACGATGTCGCGCCACGCGATGCGTTCGGTGATGAACGCGTCGACCGCGACCTCGTTGGCGGCCGACAGCCACGCGGGCGCCGCGCCCGCGCGGCGCGCGGCGCCGTAGGCGAGGTCGAGCGCGGGGAAC
>JBOGFU010000229.1:0-1975 GCA_050743545.1 Acidimicrobiales bacterium
GCCGAGACCAGCATGCCCATGGGGTGCGCGTCGTAGTTGAATCCCTCGAGGAATCGCTTGCGCACGTTCTCGTGAATGAACGTGTGGTAGGTGACCTCTTGCTCCCACTCGGCCGACTGGGTCGCCGTGGGCAGCTCCCCGTGCAAGAGCAGGTAGGCGACCTCGAGGTAGGTCGACTTCTCCGCGAGCTGCTCGATGGGGTAGCCCCGGTATCGCAGGATGCCGGCCTCGCCGTCGAGGAAGGTGATCGCCGACTCCGCGGCCGCGGTGGCCATGAACCCCGGGTCGAAGAACCACACACCGGGTACGACCTTGGAGAACTCCTTGGCGGCGATTCCGCCGTTGACGATGGGGATCTCGAGGGTCTCACCGGTGCGGTTGTCGGTCACGGTTACTGAATCCGTCACGGTGCCTGCTTTCCGCTGGAGGGGCGTATCCACACTACGTCAGCCGACGCCCGACTCCGTCGCGCCTAGCCCGTGTTCGAGCGCGACACCGTGAGGGTGTAGGTGTGAACGAGCGAACCGGGCGACAGCGCGACCGCGCCGCTAACTTCGAGGCGCAGTCGGCCGTGCTCCCCCGCCCGGACGTCGAGGCGTCGGGTCGTAAAGGTGTGGGTGGCGCCCGCGTCGAGTGAGATGGTCATGGCCTGGCTCTGGGTCGCCACGCCCGCGGCGCTAAGGGTCACGGTCAGTGTCACGCTGTGGGCGACGGTGTCCGAGTTGGTGACGCCCACGCGAACGCCCACGCTCGACGTCGGGGGCACGACGTAGGCGCCCGGCGTCTCCGACGTGGGCGCGGGCGTGACGGTGACCGCGGAGATCGCCACCCCCTTGCCCGACTGGGACATCTCGACCGCGTAGACGCGCGATCGGGTCATCGCCGCGCCGGCCGGTGCGCCGCGAACCACCGCCCGCAGGCTCGCTCGCTCGCCCGGGCTGACGCTAAAGAGGCGAGGCACGAACGCGTACGAGGCGAGCGGGCCTAGCGTGGTCGACATCGCCTGGTGCTGGACCGCACCCGATGACGAGGTAAAGGTGACGGTGAGGGTCACCGGCTGCGTCGCGTAGGCGGCGTTGGTCACGACAACGCCGACGTGCAGTCGGGCGACCGGGGGCTCCACGAGGGTGCCCGCCGGAGCCGGCAGCGGCGACGGGGTGACCGCGACCGCGGTGATTCCCACCCCGCGCGTGAGCCGCAGCGACGGTGCGCTCGTGAGGTCGCCGATCGTGGTCGCCAGGGTGACCACGGCGCTCGGGGTCGCGGTGGCGTTGAGCGCGGCGTGACCGGGCAGCCCGAGGAGCCCGCGGCGCAGCGCGTCCCACTGGTGGTCGGTCGTCAGCAGTGACGCCTGGGCCCCGCCCGACGTCGCGCTCGGCGCTGGGGTGCCCGTCCACGGCAGGCGCAGCGCGTGCGCGACGTTGCCGAGAACCACCTGGTAGTCGTCCACCCGCTGCTCGGTCAGCGCGGCGAGCTGGTCGTTGAGACCCCCCGCGACGACCGGACGGCGCAACAGCCCGGCCGAGGTCGTCCACGCGGGCAGGTCGCCCCCGAGCTGGTCGAGTCGCGCGGCGAAGATCGGTCGGCTCATCGCCGCGCCGTGGGTCAACAGGTAGTCGAGGCGTTGGCCGAAGAGGTTCTCCGAGGCCACGAGGTCGTTGGCCAGGCGCGCGAAGGAGCGGTCCTCGCTCGCGCGCGCGCCGGTCGAGGAGTGGGCGGCTCGGGTCACGTCGCGCGCGAATCCGAGGATGAGCAGCGTTGCCACCAGCGCCACCACCAGCAGCGTGTTCTGGCGGCGCCGCTGCGCGCGGGTTCGAGCCACGACCCCCGAATGTACTGGCGGGGCCTCAGCCCTCCTCGGCCTCGAGCTCGAGGATGTCGTCACCGCCCTCGACGAGGCGGCCGCCGGCGTCGACCCCCCAGCGCTCGTCGGCCCATGCGCTGGGCGTTGAGTCGACGGGCCCGAGCTCGGGCA
>JBOGFU010000230.1:0-4292 GCA_050743545.1 Acidimicrobiales bacterium
GTGCTGATGCGCGTTCAGGGGTCGCTGCCGCTCAACCCCCAGCACCTCGGCGCGGTCGGACCCGCGCTGAGCTTCAACACCGCGACGTCGTTCGTGACCAACACCAACTGGCAGAACTACGGCGGTGAGACGACGATGTCGTACTTCACCCAGATCGGCGTGCTCACGGTTCAGCAGTTCGTGAGCGCGGCGGTGGGGATCGCCGTGGCCATCGCCATGGTGCGGGGCTTCGCGCGCCGCAACTCCCCGACGATCGGCAACTTCTGGGTCGACATCACGCGCTGCATGCTCTACATCCTCCTGCCGATCTCCTTCGTCGCCGGGATCATCGTGGTCGGCCAGGGCGCGGTCCAGACGCTGGCCGGCACGGTCAATATCCACGACGCGCTGAACGGCGTCAGCCAGACGATCGCGCGAGGCCCCGCGGGCTTTATGGGGCCGATCATGCAACTCGGGACCAACGGTGGCGGGTTCTTCAACGTCGACCTGGCCCACCCCTTCGAGAACCCGACCGCGCTGACCAACCTGCTCTACATCTTCCTGACGCTGTCGATCCCCTTCTCGCTCACCTACACCTTCGGCAAGATGGTCAAGAGCGTCCGCCACGGCGCGGCGCTGCTGGCGGTCATGGTGCTCATATTCGGCGTCTGGGTCGGCTTCACCAGCGCCGCCGAGCACCAGCAGAACCCGGCGGTCGCCGCCGCGGGGATCCACTCGACGGTGGGCAACACCGAGGGCACCGAGGTGCGCTTCGGCGACACGACGAGCGCGATCTTCAACGTGTCGATGACCCAGACCTCCGACGGCGCCGTCGACTCGGCGACCGACTCGTACAACCCGATGGGCGGCGCGGGGCCGCTGACCGGGATGATGCTCGGCGAGGTGACCCCGGGCGGGGTCGGCAGCGGGCTCTACACCCTCCTCGTCTACGCGGTCATCGCGGTGTTCATCGGCGGGCTCATGATCGGCCGGACCCCCGAGTACCTGGGCAAGAAGATCCAGGCCCGCGAGGTCAAGCTCGCCGGGTTCGCCGCGCTCGTGATGCCGATCACCGTGCTCGTCCTCACGGCGATCGCGGTCTCCCTGCGCGTGGGGCAGGCCGGGCCGCTCAACTCCGGCCCCCACGGGTTCACCGAGATCCTCTACGCCTTCACCTCCCAGGGCAACAACAACGGGTCGGCGATGGCGGGGCTCACCGGCAACACGCCCTTCTACAACGTCGTCGGGGCGATCGCGATGATGATCGGCCGCTTCGCGATCATCATCCCCGCGCTCGCGCTCGGGGGCTCGCTGGCCGCCAAGAACACCGTGCCCGCGTCGCTCGGGACGTTCCGCACCGACAACGGGATGTTCGTGGGGCTGGTGATCGGCGTGATCATCATCATCGGGGGCCTCACGTTCTTCCCCGCCATCTCCCTCGGCCCGGTCGTCGAGCAGCTCAGCCACGGAAGGTTCTTCTAATGTCAGTGACCACCACCTCTCCCGCCCCCGCCACCGGGGGCCGCGGGGTCGCCGAGTCCCGGAGCCTCTTCGACCGTCAGATCCTGCGCCAGGCGCTGGTCGGATCCGTCACCAAGCTCAACCCCGTCCAGCAGGTCCGCAACCCCGTCATGTTCGTCGTGCTGGTCGGATCGGTGGTCACGCTCGTCGAGGCAGTCGCCCACCCGAGCACGTTCACGTGGTCGATCACGATCTGGCTGGTCCTCACCGTGCTCTTCGCCAACTTCGCCGAGGCCATGGCCGAGGGCCGCGGCAAGGCCCAGGCCGACACCCTGCGCAAGATGCGCTCGGAGACCGAGGCGCGTCGCCTGCGCGCCGACGGCACCGAGGAGCTCGTCGCCGCGGCGCTGCTCGCCAAGGGCGACCTGGTCGTGTGCGAGGCCAACGACGTGATCCCCTCCGACGGCGAGATCGTCGAGGGCATCGCGTCGGTCGACGAGTCGGCGATCACCGGCGAGTCCGCGCCGGTCATCCGCGAGTCAGGCGGGGACCGCTCCGCGGTCACGGGCGGCACCAAGGTGCTGTCGGACCGGATCGTGGTGCGCATTACCGCCGAGCGCGGCCAGACCTTCATCGACCGGATGATCGCGCTGGTGGAGGGGGCGAACCGCCAGAAGACGCCCAACGAGATCGCGCTGACCATCCTGCTCGCCGTGCTGACGATCGTCTTCATCCCCGTCGTCGTGACGTTGGTGCCCTTCGGCAACTTCGCGAGCGCCGCGGTCTCGGTGGTGGTCCTCGTGTCGCTGCTGGTCTGCCTCATCCCCACGACGATCGGCGCGCTGCTCTCGGCGATCGGCATCGCGGGCATGGACCGGCTCGTCCAGCGCAACGTGCTGGCGATGAGCGGGCGCGCGGTCGAGGCCGCGGGCGACGTCCAGGTCCTCCTGCTGGACAAGACGGGGACCATCACCCTGGGCAACCGGATGGCCGCCAACTTCCTCCCGGTGGGCGGCCACTCCGAGCAGGAGCTGGCCGACGTGGCCCAGCTCGCGTCGCTCGCCGACGAGACCCCGGAGGGCCGCTCGATCGTCGTGCTCGCCAAGGAGCAGTTCGGGATCCGCGAGCGAGAGCTCGGCGCCGACCACGGCTTCGTTGCCTTCACGGCGACGACGCGCATGTCGGGGCTCGACATGGGGCCCCGCCAGATCCGAAAGGGCGCCGCCGACTCGGTCAAGCGCTGGGTCGTCGACGCGGGCGGGTCGGTGCCCGGCGACCTCGACGCGATCGTCGAGCGCGTGTCGCGCGCGGGCTCGACGCCGCTGGTGGTGGCCGACGGGACCAGCGTCCTGGGGGTCATCGAGCTGAAGGACGTCGTCAAGCAGGGCATCCGCGAGAAGTTCGCCGAGATGCGTCAGATGGGCATCCGCACGGTCATGATCACCGGCGACAACCCGCTCACCGCGGCGGCGATCGCCCAAGAGGCCGGGGTCGACGACTTCCTGGCCGAGGCCACCCCCGAGGCCAAGATGGCGCTGATCCGCCAGGAGCAGGAGGGCGGGCGCCTCGTCGCGATGACCGGCGACGGCACCAACGACGCCCCGGCGCTCGCCCAGGCCGACGTCGGCGTGGCGATGAACACCGGGACCACGGCGGCCAAGGAGGCGGGCAACATGGTCGACCTCGACTCGAACCCGACCAAGCTCATCGACGTCGTCGAGATCGGCAAGCAGCTCCTCATCACGCGGGGCTCGCTGACCACGTTCTCGATCGCCAACGACATCGCGAAGTACTTCGCGATCATCCCGGCGCTCTTCGTCGCGACCGACCCGGGGCTCAACACGCTCAACATCATGAAGCTGCACAGCCCCCAGAGCGCGGTGCTGTCGGCGGTGATCTTCAACGCGCTGGTCATCATCGCGCTGATCCCGCTTGCCCTGCGCGGGGTCAAGTTCAAGGCGGCGGGGTCGGCAGCCATCCTGCGCCGCAACGTCTTGATCTACGGGGTGGGCGGCATCGTCGCGCCCTTCATCTTCATCAAGCTCATCGACCTGATCCTGGTCGCCCTCCACGCCTACTGATCGCGAGAACGTCATGCTCATCCACCTCCGCCGCTCGCTCGTGGCCATCGTGGCCATCACGATCGTCTTCGGGTTCCTCTACGCGCTCGCGGGCACGGGCGTTGCCCAGCTGCTCTTCCCCCACCAGGCCAACGGCTCGCTGGGCGCCAACGGCTCGACGCTGATCGGCCAGAACTGGTCGGCGACGTCGTGCCCGGGCCACGTAGCGGGCAGCTGCGTCTTCCAAGGCCGCCCCGACGACCTCGGCCCCTACGGCGCCAACGCCACGACCGGCGCGTCCGGCGGCGACAACCCGCTGGTGGCCAACGGCGTGAGCGGTGAGTCGGGCGCGACCAACCTCGGCCCGCGCTCCAAGGCGCTGCTGACCAACACCAAAGAGCTGGTCGCCTACTGGCACCAGCGCGGGGTGAACCCCACGCCCGACCTGGTGACGACGTCGGGGAGCGGCATCGACCCCGACATCACGCCCGCCGACGCGCTGGCGCAGGTCCCGATGGTCGCCGCGGCGACCGGGGTCTCGCAGAGCCGCCTGCGGACGCTCATCGCGGCCCAGACCCACGGCCCCGGGCTCGGCTTCATGGGCTCGAGCTACATCGTGGTGCTGGAGTTGAACGAGGGACTGGCGACCCTCACGTCCCAGGGCTAGGAGGGCACATGTCGTACTGGCGTCGACACCGCGACGCAACCGTCGTCGTCGCGGCCGCGCTGGTCCCGGCGGGGGTCGCCGCGGCGATGGTGCCCGTGCGCTCGGTCTACTCGTCGACCGCGGCC
>JBOGFU010000231.1:0-2501 GCA_050743545.1 Acidimicrobiales bacterium
GGAGAGGACCTCGACGTCGCCGGTCACGGTGCGCGCGGCGAGCGTCGCCCCGGTCGGGCTGGGCGCGACGCTGGGCAGGCCGTTGGCGAAGGTGACCCCCGTCGCGAGGCTGAGGTCCGACACGGCCTCGGCGTGCCACGCGGCGAGTCGGTGCGCGCGGGGCCAGAACGCTCCCGTGGGGTCGTTGGCCGACAGGATGACGAGGCCCCCGACGGTGTCGACGTAGGCGACGTCGACCCCCCACGCGGGGTCGAAGAAGGGCACGGGGTCGGCCCCGGGGGTGGGCGCGTTGACCTGCGTCGAGAGGTCGGCGAAGGTCGGGTCGCCGATCGTGGGCTGGGTGAAGAGCGCGACGTGGCTCTTCGCGGTGCGGTAGGCCAGCACGCCTTCGGCGGCGTTGACCGCCGAGTGCGCGGCGCCGAGCATCGTCGTGTTGGCGAGCTCGGGGGCGAGCGCGGTCGCGTTCCAGGGCAGGGGCCCCGAGCCGGTCGACGCGAACTGGTAGAGGGGCAGCCCCGGTGGCGTCGCGGTTGACGCCAGGGAGCCCGACGCGACGAGCGCGCTGGCCACGAGGGCCAGCACCATCGCCACGCGGAGACGTCTCAGGAGTGGGGCCATCACGAGGGGCCGGTCCGGGCACTCGGTCCGACGCCGCCCAGTCTACGGGCGGCGCGGGGGCCGGCCGGGGTCACGGCTTAGAGCGTCCTGACCGCCACCGCGGCGCTCGCGGGCCCCGCGCCGAACGCGTTGAGCGCGCGCACCCGCACGTGATACGTGGTGTGGCGCGCGAGGTGCGAGGCCTTCGCGACGAGCGTCGCCGCGGAGAAGCGCACCCAGCGCCCCGACCCGATCGAGTACTGGTACGCGGTGATCGCGCTGCTGCCCGCGCTGAGCGGCGCGCGCGCGGTCACGCGAAAGCCCCCCACGGTGGCGACCGCGCGCGCGACCGACGCGCGCCCGGGGGGCGACGTCATCAGCTCGGTGAAGGTCACCTGGGTCGTGAGCGTCGCCCCGCCGCTCGACGCGGTGACCGACGCCGACGCCGCGGCGCTCTCGGTGAGGGTGACCGACGCCGCGCCCGTGTCGTCGGTCGTCACCGAATAGGCCGCGCTGCCCGTGCCCGTCGACGACGAGCGGTCCGAGTCGAACTCGACGATCCCGCTCGACGCGCTCGCGCTGAACTTGATGACCGCGCCCGCGATGGGCGCGCCGGTCGCGTCGCGCGCGCTGAGCGTCAGGGTGACCGGCCCGGGCACCGTCGCCGACGTCGTCGACGCGACGAGCGACGAGTGTGACGCGTCGAGCGCGATCGGGCACAGCCCGGGGAAGAAGGTCGACGGGTCGGGGCTGCCGAGCCCCGACGCCATGTCGTAGCCGACCCCGGCGGGGTAGACCCCGACGCCGTAGAGGTCGTTGGAGCCCGTGGTGACGTCGTCGAAGCCGACCCCGCGCCGCGCCATCGCGTAGAGCGTCGGGTTGAGGAAGCCCAGGCGCGCGACCCCGCACGCGTTCGCGCCGATCGAGGTCATCGCGGCGAGGAGGGGCGCGCCGGTCGACGTCCCGCCGATCGCGCCCCAGTCGTTGGCGCAGTGCCCGCAGGCCCCCGAGAAGTTGTTGGTGAAGAAGTCGATGAACGATGTCGAGGGGTCGGCCATCGTCGAGAGGTCGGGGACCATGCGCATCGACTCGGACGCGGTCACCCCGGGCCCGTTCTGCCAGGTGGGCTTGGACCAGACCAACGACTCGCCGCCGCCCCCGGCGCCGCCGCCCGAGTGGACCCCGTCGTTCCACACGGTCTCGGCGAGGGGGCTGGTGTCGGTGACGGTGAGGCCGCCGACGCTCGTGACGTAGGGCTGGCTCGCCGGGTCGTCGACCGCGGGTGAGTTGTTGGTGATGCCGCTGCAGTCCGACGAGCCGGAGTCACCCGACGACGCGACCATCGTCTGGCCCTCGGCGGCCATCTGCTCGAAGATCGGCTGCTCGGCGGTGGGGTCGTTGGCCGGGTCGGTCTCGCAGTCGCCCCACGACGTCGACACCACCGTCGCCAGGTCGTCGTCGGCGATCTGCAGGAGGATGTCGTTGGGCCCGGTCGAGTTGTTGGGCCCCGTGTAGACCACGATCTGGGCGCCCGGGGCCATCGCCGCGGCCTCTTCGATGTCGAAGGTCGCCTCCTCGCTCACCGCGTCCCCGGACCCGCCGTCGACGTTGACCCCGGTCACGCTGGGAGTGATCCCGTAGCACGAGAAGAACGTCGCGATGTCGCCCGGCGAGTACGGCGCGAGCTCGTAGAGCCCGATGGTCTGGCCCTGGCCGGTGTCGCCGCTGGCCCACTCCGCGCTGATCCCGTAGGCCGACGCGATCTGGGCCACGGTGTAACCCCCCGACGACTGGGGTGTCGTCGTCGCGTCACTCCCCGCCGACGGGCACGACCCGGGGAGGGCCACGTGGGCGCGGCGCACCAGGCTCACGGGCCGTCCCACGACGCTCGACAGCCCGATGAC
>JBOGFU010000232.1:0-2877 GCA_050743545.1 Acidimicrobiales bacterium
CCACGAGCGTGGCGCCCGGCTACAGGGCGGCGATGCCCCTCATGCGCGACTACGCGTTCACCGCGGGGGGCTCGCTGTCGTCCGCGCCGGGCGCGGGCGAGGTCTACGCGCTGACCCCCGGCGCCACCGACGGGTCCCTGCTCACCCGGGCGGCGTCGGTGCTCGGCGTCGACGTCGGCGCGCCGACGAGCACCGACGGCCAGAACTTCACGTCGTCGAGCTCGTCGTACACCGGCTGGCTGTCGGTCCTCTCGGGCTACACGTCGTGGGGCCTCTCCGCGGTCAACCAGCCGAACCCGTCGTCGACCATCGCTGACAGCGCGACCAACGCGTTCGACGCGCGCGCGCTCGCCTACGCGGCGCAGTTGGGCGGTGACCTCGGCTCTCCCAGCGACGCCGCGCTCGGCGCCGACCCCGCGGGCCCGGTCGAAGTCACGGTGCCGATCCTCGTTGACTCGCTCACGACGCCCTTCACCTACGACTTCGAGTTCGCCGCCGACGGCACGCTGCTCGGCGCCGACGGCGTGAGCTTTTCCACCACCGCCCAGGGCAACTACCCACTGGTCTCACCCGTAGACGGCGTCACCCTCATCCCCTCGCAGTACTTCCTCGTGACGAACTTCGTGACCGAAGGCTTCGTCGCCCCCTTCGCCACCGCCGACGGCTCGTCATCCGGCGTCGTCCCGTCGCCCACAAGCCCGTCCGCGACGGGCGGCTCCCCGGCCCCCAGCCCGGGCTCGCCGACGCCGTCGACGGTGGCGACCTCCTCCAGCGACTCGCCGCCGACGACCATCGCGCCGCCCGTCGCGACGCCACCCATTGCGACGCCACCCGTCGCGACGCCGCCGGACGTGACGCCCGACACGACGCCCACGACCGTGGCCCCGACCAACGTCACGGTGACGAGCGTGACCACCGAGTACAGCGTGTTCTCAATGGCCAACGGCTCGACACTGCTGCTGCCGATCTACGTGTACACGGGTGACGTCGACGGCGGTGGAACGGCGACGTTCTCCATCGTGCCGATCGACCCGAGCTACCTCGACCTCTCCCAGATCACCCGGGTGATGATGTTCTAACGGCCTAGTCTGAGCCCGTGGCGCTCGGGCTCGACTGGAATGGCGCGGTCGCGGTCATCACCTGGGACGACGCAGAGAACCGCATCAACCTCGACCGCCTCGACGAGTGGCACGCCCTCCTCGATGAGGTCGAGGCCCACGCGGGCCCCACCGCGATGGTCGCGACGGGCGTCGGCAAGTTCTTCTCCAACGGGCTCGACCTGGGGCGATTCGGTCAGGACCCGAGTGAGTTCAACGAGACCCTCCACGCCCTCTACCGCTTCGTCGCCCGCCTCTACGTCTTTCCCACCTACTGCGTGGCGGCGCTCAACGGGCACACCTTCGCGGGCGGCGCGCTCGTGTCGTGCGCGTTCGACTACCGGGTGATGCGTGAGGACCGCGGCTACTGGTGCATGAACGAGGTCGACATCGGCCTGCCCCTGGGAGAGCGGCTCGCGGCGATCCTCTTCGCGCGTCTTCCGCGCGCGACCGCGGTCGAGGCGATGCTCACCGGTCGCCGCTACGGCGGACCCGGGGCCCTCGCCGCGGGGATCGTCGAGGAGGTCGCGAGCGAGGACCGGGTGCTCACGCGCGCGGTCGAGGTTGCGGAGCAGATGGCGACCAAGGATCGAAACGTAGTGTGGGTCCACAAGCGCTTGGCTCACGGCGACCTCGTCGGTGCGCTCGGCTTAACGTTTGACGAGCTTCGATAAGCGTGACCAGCACGCTCGCAAGGCGGGGCCCCCGGTCCAACCGACTTTTGGAGTGGCGCCTGCGGGTGAGCGACTCGGAATTGCAGCGTTCACTTCTTCTCTACGTCACCTTTCTCGTCGGGGTAATCGTGACATTCGGGTACACCACGGACGACGCGTTCATTCCGCTGCGCTACGCCGCAAACCTTGCGCACGGCTACGGCCTGGTCTTTAATCCAGGGCAGAGAGTCGAAGGGTTTACGAGTCCGGCGGGCGTCGTCGTTGCCTTGGTCTCGTACGTGACGCCGGGCGGGTATGCGCTCTTTAAGATGAAGCTCTTCTCGGTTCTTTTCGGGCTGCTGGCCGTCCGCGAGGGCGCACGAATTCTCCAGGTCTTGGACCTTCCGCTTGGGGTGGACCGGGTTGCGCTCGTGACCATTGGGCTGTCTCCGGTCATTGCGTTCGGTTCCGCCAATGGACTCGAGACGTCCCTGGAGATGTGGCTCCTGGCGGCCATCGCGTCCCGATTAATGCGCGTCGACGCCAACGTGCGCAACGACTACGCGGTTGCCGCCTTCGCCTTTGCCGCTGTCTTAACGAGGCTTGACGCGATCGTCCCGTTATCGGCGATGGCGTTGGCATCCCTGGCCGATGGCGGCCCCAGCCGGCCGTGGCGCCGGGCGCGGTGGTTCCTAGGGGGAGTCGTCGGGTCGGCTCTGAGCACCCTCGTTGCGTTTGCTTACTATCGCTCCTGGTTCCCGAACACCTTCTACGCGAAACGCCCGCCGTTACGCGATGCACTCAGAGCTGGATTCGGCTACGTGAAATGGCTGCTCCAGCCCTCTGGAATCGACCCGCTGAGAAGCCATCCGGCAATCCCTGAGCTTGTTTCGTGGATTGAAATCGCTCTGGCAATCGCCGGGTGCGTGTGGATTATCCGTCACTTCCCCCGAGCCGCGTTCCTCGTCACCTTGTGCGCCGGACAGGCAGCTTTCGCGGTCGTAGCTGGTGGTGATTGGATGGCGGGCGGTCGGTTCCTGGCGCCGGCGGCGGTGGAGTTCATCGTCGTCGAGGCTGCGGGCGTAGCCCTTCTCGTACGTGTGGCGGTCGTATTGGCCGGACCGCGT
>JBOGFU010000233.1:0-4392 GCA_050743545.1 Acidimicrobiales bacterium
GTGGCGGCACGACCGAGGTCGCGGTGATCTCGCTCGGCGGCATCGTGACCAGCCAGTCGATTCGAGTGGGCGGCGACGAGCTCGACGAGGCGCTCGTGACCTACGTGAAGAAGGAGTTCCAGCTGGCGCTGGGCGAGCGCACCGCCGAGGAGATCAAGATCCAGCTCGGCTCGGCCTACCCGCTCGAGCAGGAGCTGCGCGCCGAGATCCGCGGGCGTGACCTCGTGACCGGGCTGCCCAAGACCGTCATCATCTCCACCGAGCAGATCCGCCAGGCGATGGAGGAGCCGGTCCAGGCCATCGTCGACGCGGTCAAGGTGACCCTGGACCGCACCCCGCCCGAGCTCTCGTCGGACCTCATGGAGCAGGGCATCGTGCTCACCGGCGGCGGCGCGCTGCTGCACGGGCTCGCCGCGCGCCTCGAGTTCGAGACCAACATGCCGATCATCGTGGCCGACGACCCCATCACCTGCGTGGCCCTGGGGTCCGGGATGTGCCTAGAGGAGCTCGACGCGTTCTCGCGCATGCTGAAGACCAGCCCGTCGCGGTAACCCGTGGCGACGAGTCGATCGCGCCGACGCGTGTGGTCGGTGGGTGTGGGCCTGGCCCTCGTCGTGTCCGTGCTCTACGCCACCGGGGGGGTCGTCTCGGGGCTGCGCAGCGCGGCCAACATCGTCGTCACACCCTTTAGCTGGTCGATCGACGCGGTCGCGCGCCCGCTCGGCCACCTCTTCGCGGGCGCGGTCAACTACTCCGACGTCGTCGCCCAGAACCAGCGCCTGCGCTACGAGCTCGGCCGCGCCGACCAGGCCGCCAACCAGTACTGGGCGCTCGAACGCCAGCTCAACGAGGTCACGACCGACCTGCGCGTGCCCTTCGTGGGCTCGCTGTCGACGGTCGCGGCCCAGGTGACGACCGAGTCGCCCACCAGCTTCGCCGCGACCATCGACGTCGCCAAGGGCCGCGACGACGGCGTCTTGGCGGGGATGCCGGTGGTCGCCAACGGCGGGCTCGTCGGGGTCGTGGTCTCGACCACGCCCCACGGCGCGACCGTGCGACTGATCAGCGACGTCGCGTCCCAGGTGGGCGTGACCTTCGGCGACGGCCACGCGTCGCTGGTCGTGAGCGGACGGGGGGTCAACAACGGACTGGGCGCGACGTCGGTCCCGCTGTCGACCGCGCTGCGCCCCGGCACCGTGGTGGCGACCGACGGGCTGCGCGGCGGGCTCTTCCCGCCCGGTCTGCCCGTCGCGCGCGTCGCCGCGGTGTCGCTCACGCCGGGCGCGGCGACCTACGACGTGACCCTGCGCCCGACCGCGGACCTGCGCCACCTGGCCTACGTCGACGTGGTGATCTGGGAGCCGTCCACGTGAGGCGCGCGCTGGCGCCGCTCGCGATCGTGACCCTCTTCGTGGTCGGCCTCCAGCTCGCGGTGTTCACGTCGCTGCGCGTCGCCGGGGTCGTCGTGATGGTCGTGTGGCTCTGGCCCCTCGCGATGGGCCTCGCGGGCTACACGTCGCTCGCGCTCGTCGCCGCGGTCATCGCCGGTCTCTTCTTCGACACCCACTCGACGACGCCCTTCGGCCTCAGCGTGCTCGTCGCGCTGTGCCTGGCCTACGGCGCGTCGCGCCTCGGCAAGGAGGGGGTGGGGGACCTCGACTCCGCGGCGTGGTGGGTGACCCCGCTGCTGGGCGCGCTCGGCGGGCTCGTCGCGCCCGCGCTCTTCGTCGTGCTCGGCGGGTTCGCCCTCGACTTCGGGCTGTGGCGGGGCAGCCTGCTCGCGGCGATGGCGGTCAACGCGGTCGCGTTCTTCGTCCTCGCGCGTCCCGCGGCGCGCGCCGCGCGATGGGTCGGGCGCCTGTCGGGGGCGCGTCGGTGAGGGGGTCGTGGCGCGACCGACCGACCGGGTCGTTCTTCTCACGCCTGTGGCGACCGTGGGTCTCGCTCAACCCCTTCCGGGGCCGGGGGCGGCGCATCAACGAGGCCAAGACCGTCGGGATCCGCGACCTGGTCGCGGGCCCCGAGGCGGTGACCCATCGCCCCGAGCGCCGCTGGGGGATCATCGGCGGCTTCTTCGCGCTGCTCCTGGTGCTGCTGCTCGGCCGGCTCTTCGTCCTCCAGGTGCTCAACTACAAGTCCTCGGTCGCGACCGTGCGCCTCAACTCCCTGCGCTCGTCGTCCATCCCCGCGCCGCGCGGGCTAATCGTGGACCGGTCGGGCCACGCGATGGTCGCCAACGTCACCACGACCGAGGTCCAGCTCAGCCGCGCCGAGGCCGCGCTCGACCCCGCGATCAAGGGGACGCTGTCGTCGCTCACCGGGGTGTCGATCACCCAGATCAACGCCGACCTGGCCAACCAGCAGTACAACCCGTACCAGCCGGCGCCGATCCTGCTCGACGCGTCGGCGAGCGTCGTCGAGTACCTGAAGCTCCACCCCCGTGAGTTCCCCGGGGTCTCGGTCCTCAAGGTCGCCCGGCGCACCTACCCCTTCGGGGGCTCGGTGGGCAGCCAGGTCCTCGGCTACGTCGGGCCGATCACGGAGAACGAGATCAAGGCCCACCCCGGCCAGGGCTACCAGACCGACAGCGAGATCGGCAAGACGGGGATCGAGTCGTACTACGAGTCGTTCCTGCGCGGCCACGACGGCCAGCGAACCTTCGAGGTCGACGCGTTCGGCAACATCCTCTCCGCGACCAAGGTCACCCAGCCGCGCGCGGGCGACACCGTGGTGCTCAACATCGATGAGAAGCTCCAGTCGGCGCTCGACGGCTTCCTGGCCCACGACATCGTGGCCAACCGGCTCTCGCTCGACCCGCGCTCGGGCAAGCACCCGCCGTCGATCAACGGCGCCGCGGTCGTGCTCGACCCCAACACCGGCGCGGTGCTCGCGATGTCGAGCTACCCGTCGTTCAACCTCAACTCCTTCATCAACGGGCTCTCCGAGTCGACCTTCAAGCAGCTCTTGAAGGTCGGCGCGTTCAACAACTACGCGATCCAGGGCCAGTACACGCCGGGGTCAACCTTCAAGATGATCTCGGCGACCGCCGAGCTCCAGACGGGGATCCTCTCGCCGTACTACACCGTCGACGACAACGGGACCTTTCGCGTGCCCCACTGTCGCAGCGGCTGCGTCTTCCACGACGACGAGACCGCGGGCTCGGGCCCCGTCGACCTCTCCAAGGCCCTCACGGTCTCGTCGGACTACTACTTCTACAACCTCGGCTACCAGTTCTGGACCCAGCGTGGCAAGTACGGCGAGACCCCGATCCAGAACGTCGGCCACCTCTACGGGCTCGACCAGTACACCAACGTCGACCTGCCCAACGAGGTCGAGGGGCGCGTCGACTCGCCCGCCGTGCGCAAGGTCCTGCACGCCGAGGCGCCCGCGGACTTTCGCGACACGTGGTTCACCGGCGACAACATCGAAATGGCCTTCGGCCAGGGGACGACCGCGGTCACGCCGATCGCGATGGCCAACGCCTACGCGACCTTCGCCAACGGCGGCACGCGCTACACCCCCGAGGTCGCCGCGGCCGTGCTCAACCCCCACGGCAAGGTGATCGAGCGCTACGCGCCGCGCGTCGCGGGCCACGTGTCGCTGCCCGCGCGCGTGCGCGGCCCGATCCTCCAGGGGCTCACCGGGGTCGTCGACAGCCCCTCGGGCACCGGCTACTACGCCTTCCAGGCCTACTTCCACCACTCGCTGGCCAGCTTCCCCATCGCCGGCAAGACCGGCACGGCGTCCAACGCCCCCGGGCTCGAGCCCAACTCGTGGTTCGTGGGCTTCGGACCGACGACACACGCCCAGTACGTGGTGCTCTGCGTGATCGACCAGGGTGGCTACGGCGCCGACGCCGCCGCGCCGGTCGTCGCCGAGACGTTTAACTATTTGGTGAGCCACCCGATCCCGCCGGTGCGCCTGGCCGCGCCGCTCTCGACGACCTCGGGCTCGCCGACGACCACGACAACGGCGCGGGGCTAGCCCCCGGGCGGTTATCCTGGGGGGCGTAGGACGCCCGGGCGACGCTCGGAGCGCGTGAGACGTCAGCGGGGGCGCGGCCCAGCCCCGTTCCCGCACCGAAGGACAGCCGTGGTCGACTCCAAAGCAGGAACCGCCAGATCGACCACACCCGTCCCCGTGTCGCACCACGTCCTCATCCCGACCGCCGCCGTGACGGCTCGCGCGGTCCCCCGGGGAGCCCGCTACGGCTCACCCTCGACCCCAAGGAGCTCGCGCCATGTCCGACCCGACGCCCAACGCCTCACCGCCTCCCCCTAGCGGACCGTCCACCCCGCGCATCGGCGACACCCGCCCCGCGCCGCGCATCGGCGACACCCGACCGGGCACGCCCTCGACCCCGCCCAGCGCCCCCGGCGCGCGCACCGGCGC
>JBOGFU010000234.1:0-4208 GCA_050743545.1 Acidimicrobiales bacterium
TTCCTCGAGAGCAACTGGACCTGCATCTTCGGCAACGGGTGCCAGGGGGTCCTCACGGGCCCGACCCCCGAGCTCGCCCAGGGATGCTGCAGCTACGGCGCCCACCTCGGCTCGGACAAGGAGCGCCGACGCGTCGAGCGGGCCGCCAAGAAACTGACCGCGGACCAGTGGCAGTACAAGTCCAAGGCCGGCAACGGCACCACGCGAGTCAAGAACAACGGGGAGATCGTGACCCGCATCGTCAAGGGCGCGTGCATCTTTCTCAATCGCCCCGACTTCGCGCGCGGCCCCGGGTGCGCGCTGCACGTGATGGCCATCGACAACGACGAGAGCTACATCCCGCTCAAGCCGGACGTGTGCTGGCAGCTCCCGCTGCACCGCGACGACCACGTGACCGATTCCGGTCACGTGGTGACCCGCATCAGCCAGTGGAACCGTCGCGACTGGGGCGCGGGTGGCGAGGAGTTCCATTGGTGGTGCACCGAGGCCCCCGAGGCCTTCGTCGGCAAGTCGCGCGTGGTCGACACCATGCGCGACGAGCTGATTGCGATGGTGGGCCAGACGGTCTACGACGGCCTGATGTCGCATCTGTCGCAGCGCGCGGCGCGCCCGTCGGCGACCCGCCTCGAACACCCGGTGGTGCGGCGGCGCTAGCCCTCGGCCGCGAGGGGGTCCTCGTCGACCCGTGACGCGCGCGGCAGGGAGCCCAGGATCTCCTCGTAGCGGTCCTCTTCGGCCATGCACCACTCCGCGTGAACGTCTTCGGGCGCGGCCCCGCACTCGACGCACGTGGTGGCGCGCGGGCCGGTTGAGCGCTTTAACTCGCGGGCTTCGACAAAGCGGCGGTGGCGGCCCTTCTTCACGTCAACTCCTCACTGGCCGCGGGCTCCCGGGGGGCGGCGACCACGGCCAGACCAGGTCTCGCCGGACTCCCATGATACCAACTGGGGTCGTGAGGCCGGCCCCTAACATCGCCCCGTGAGCGACACATTCGACCCCACTGAGATGACCGCGCGCTTTCGCGAGCGCGCCGACGCGGTCCGACGCCGGAGCCTGCCGCCGGTCGAGGGCCCCGACCGCCAACGATTCCTCGACGCCGCGCGAACTGACTTCCAGGACTTCGCCATGATCGGCGACGCGGTCGCCACGCTCGAGGGTGGTGTGCTGCGCCTCGAGATCGACCTTCGACCGCCCAACCCCTAGGAGATCGACGCGATGCGCGCGCGGGCCTCGGCGAGCCTCGCCACGGCGCGCTCGATGACGGCGACGGCGTTGGCGCGTCGCGAGGCGTCGCTCGCGACGTAGCAGTCCTGGGCGCCCGCCGCGAAGCCGGAGTACGCCGTGGAGAGCAACGACGTCGCGGTGCCGTCGGGCGCGGGCAACGAGCCGTCGGCCGCGCCCGCGTCGACGCTCAGCACGCCGCACACGGTGTGGAGAAGGTTGGGCGATGGCCGAGGCTCGTCGAGCACCGTGACCGCGTGGCGCGCGTCCGTGCGCAGCGTCGTGACCGCCGACGCGAACGCGCTCTGGGTCGTCCACGCGTGTAGCGCCTGGGCCGGGCTCTGGGACGAGCAGCCCGCGAGCAGCACGCCGACGATGAGCAGCGCCGCGACGCGGCGCGTCACGCCACGACCAGCAGGTGCAGCTGGCGCGAGCCTCGCCGCAGCACGAGGTAGCGATCGTGAAGCGACGACGAGAGGTCGACCACCGCGTCGGACGCCACGCGCGCGTTGTTGAGGTAGACCCCACCCTGGTCGAGGAGTCGACGAGCGTCGCCCTTGGAGGACGCGAGGCCGGATCGCACGAGCAGGTCGACCGCGCCCACCCCCACGCGTAGCTCGTCGCGCGCAACGGTCGACGTCGGCGCGTCGGCGACGACCTCGAGCAGCGTCGCCTCGTCAAGCTCGGCGATCGCTTCGGAGAACAGCGCGTCGCTCGCGCGCTCGGCGCGCGACGCGGCGTCCGCGCCGTGCACCGTCTCAACGACGTCGCGCGCGAGCACGCGCTGGGCTCGACGCTCCTGGGGCGCGGCGCGCAGCGCCTCGTCCAGGTCGCGAATGTCCTCGTGGTCGAGGAACGTGAGCCAGCGCACCAGCTGAGGCGTCACCTCGTCGTCGCTGTTGAGCAGGAACTGAAACATCGCGAAGGGCGACGTCAACGTCGCGTCGAGCCAGACGTTGTCGTTGCCCGACTCGGACTTGCCGAACTTTCGCCCGTCGCTGCGCAGCAGGAGCGGCGACGTCAGCCCGTCGGCGGGCCCGCGCGTCACCTTGCGCACAAACTCGACCCCGGTCGAGATGTTGCCCCACTGGTCGGACCCCCCGAGCTGGAGCGTGCAGTCGTGCTCGCGGTTGAGGTGGAGGTAGTCGTAGGCCTGGAGCAACGGATAGGAGAACTCGGTGAACGACAGTCCGACGTCGTCGCGGTCCAGGCGGCTGCGCACGGTCTCCTTGGCCACCATCTGGTTGACGCTGAAGTGCTTGCCGACGTCGCGCAGGAACTGGGTCAAACCGAGCACGGTCAGCCAGTCGGCGTTGTTGAGGAGCATCGCGCGCGCGGCTCCCGCCGACGCCGAGAAGTCCAATAGTCCCTCGAGCGGGACCGCGACGCACGAGACGTTGTGGTGCAGCTCCTCCAGGCTGAGCAGGGGGCGCTCGGCGTCTTTGAAGCTCGGGTCGCCTATGAGGCCGGTGCCCCCGCCGGCGAGTGCGATGGGTCGGTTGCCCGACGCCTGGAGGCGGCGCAGCAGGCTCATCTGGAGCAGGTGCCCGAGGTGCAGGCTCGTCGCCGTCGGGTCGAATCCGATGTAGGCCGTCGTGCCGCCGTGGCTCAGGCGCTCGAGGAGCTCGGGGTCGGTGCTCTGGGAGACCAGGCCGCGAAAGTCCCAGTCTTCGCGCAGGTCCATAACGCCAGTCTACGAGCGAGCCCCCCTAGATAAAGGTGGAGCCGCTCCCCACGTGGACCTTGAGCCAGAGCACGAACGAGCTCCACGCGCCGGTCGCCTCGGCGACGCCGATCGCGATCAACAACAGACCGCCCACCCGTCCAATCGTGCGCGAGTGGCGTCGAAGCCACGCCGACGCGACCGCCATCCACTCGGTCGCGAGCGCCGCGACGAAGAACGGCACGCCCAGACCCAAGCAGTAGACGAACGCGAGGATCGACCCGCGCAGCGCCGACGCCCCCGACGACGACGCGGCGAGCGCCAGGATCGCGCCCAGGGTTGGGCCGATGCACGCGGTCCAGCCGAGCGCGAAGGTGAAACCGAGCACGAACGCCCCGAGCACCGACGCGCGCGGGACGAAGTGCACACGCCGCTCTCGCGACAGCCACGACGAGGGCCACCACCCCGCGAAGAAGAGCCCCAGGGCGACGGTGACCGCCCCCGCTCCAATCTCGAGGCCGCGCTGGTGGTGGTCCAGGAACTTGCCGAAGCCCCCAAAGAGCGCGCCGAAGCTCACGAAGACCACCGCAAAGCCGATGATGAACGCCAGCGCACCCAGAACCGCGCGCCCGCGGCCGCGCCCCTCAACCGACCCCGCGGCCCCCGAGAGGAATGCGACGTAGCCCGGCAGCAGCGGCAACACGCACGGCGACGCGAACGACACGAGACCCGCGGCGAAGGCGAGGGGCATCGCGGCCACCAGCGAACTGGGCAGGGTCGCGATCACGCGGGGCCGGGCAGCCAGCGCGACGCGACCTCGGCGACGAGCTCCTCGTGAATCTCGACGTTCGTGCCTCGATCGGGCACGCGCGCCACGACGACGGTGAGTCCCGGTGTGGCGAGCCCGACGTCGAGCGCGTCGGCGAGCTCTCCGAGGCTCGTCGCGACGCACGTCGCGTGACCGAACCCGGCCGCGACCCGCGCGAGGTCCAGCGAGCGAGACGCCGCGAAGAGGCGGTTGAAGAGGTCGGCGTCGAGCACACTCGCCTGGGGAAGGAAGGAGAAGATCCCGCCGCCGTCGTTGTCGGCGACGACCAGCACCGCGGTCCCGTCAACCCCGTCGACCAGCGCCGACGCGTCGTGGAGCATCGTGAGGTCCCCCACTAGACCGAGGGCGCGCGACCCCGTCGCCACCCCGAGCAGCGTGGAGACGACCCCGTCGATGCCGTTGGCCCCGCGGTTGGCGAACGTCGGGGCGCTGCGCGACGTCGCCCACCACTCGACGTCGCGCACGGGCATCGATGACCCGACGACGAGCGCGACC
>JBOGFU010000235.1:0-2029 GCA_050743545.1 Acidimicrobiales bacterium
GGGTCGCCGCCGTTGAACCCGTTCCAGCCCAGCCAGAGGATCCCCGCGCCGACCGCTACCATCATGAGGTTGCTCGGGAAGGCGTTCTCCCGGTCCTGCCAGCGCCGCGGCCCGACGATCGCCGCGCCGACGAACGCCGCGACGCCCGCGGAGAGGTGGATGACGTAGCCGCCCGAGTAGTCGACCGCGCCCTTCTGGGCGAAGAATCCCCCACCCCACAAAAGCGCGGCGTTGACGCAGTAGATGAGCGTGATCCACAGCGGCACGATGAGCAGCCAGGCCTTGAACTTGAGGCGCCCGACGAGCCCGCCCAAAAAGAGCAGCGGCGTGATCGCGGCGAAGACGAATTGGAAGTAGGCGAAGGTCGCGGTCGGGAAGTGGAACGGGATCAGCGTGTTGGCGCCCGACACCGCCTGACCCTGCTCGGAGCTCGCGGTGGCCAGCGGGGTGAAGTGACCGATGAACCCGCTCCAGAACGACCCCGTGGACCCAAAGTGCGAGAGCTGGCCGAAGGCGAGGTTGTAGCCCCAGAGCATCCACACGACCAGCACGATCGCGAAGCCGCAGAAGGTCATCATCATGGTGTTGACAATCCACTTCTTGCGCACCAGCCCGCCGTAGAGGACCGCGATCCCGGGCAGGCTCATCAGCCCGACGAGGGTCGCCGAGACGAGCTGCCAGGTGTTGTCGGCCGGGTTCAGCCAGTGTGGGTAGGGGATGAGCGTGACCGCGTCGAGCACGACCTCTCCTTGAGTCGGGAGGACATCGTCGGCCTCGGTTTGCTGCGCCCAGTGTGACGACGCAGTGTGTCCGACGCGTTAGCGACGTGTTTCGGCGATGTGAACTGTCAGTGCGGGGCGGGCGCGCTGAGAGACCTCTCAACGACTTGGGCGATGTCGAGGACCTCGACGTCGTCGCGCCCGTGCGCCTTGACCGCGTCGTCGAGCATGATCATGCAGAACGGGCACGCGGTCGTGACCACGTCGGCGCCGGTGCCGAGCGCCTCTTCGGTGCGCTCCATGTTGACGCGCTTGCCGATGTTCTCCTCCATCCACATGCGCGCGCCCCCGGCACCACAGCAGAATCCGCGCTCACGGTGGCGCGCCATCTCCACCTGGGTCACCCCGGGGATCGCCGACAGCACCGAGCGCGGCTCGTCGAAGACCCGGTTGTGACGCCCGAGGTAGCACGGGTCGTGGTACGTGACGGTGCCCGAGTAGTTGACGCCGGGGGTGAGGCGGCCCTCGGCGACCAGGCGGCCGAGTAGCTCGGAGTGGTGGACCACCTCGAAGTCGCCACCGAGGTCGGGGTACTCGTTCTTGAGCGTGTTAAAGCAGTGCGGGCAACTCGCCACGACCTTCTTGACGTTGGCGCCCGTGAGCGTCGCGACGTTGGCCTTGGCCATCTCCTGAAAGAGGTACTCGTTGCCCATGCGCCGCGCGGGGTCGCCCGAGCACGACTCGCGCGGACCGAGCACCGCGAAGCTGACCCCCGCGCGGTGGAGCATGCGCGCGACCGACACCGCCTGCTTGCGCCCCCGCTCGTCGAGCGCGCCCGCGCAGCCGACCCAGTAGAGGTACTCGACGTCGTCGGGGATCGCGCCGTCGATCACGGGCACGTCGAAGTCCAGCGCGGCCAGCCACTCGGTGCGCTTGGACGCTCCCAGTCCCCACGGGTCACCCTGGTTCTCCATGTTGCGCAGGAGCAGGCCCGCCTCGGAGGGGAAGCGGCTCTCCATGAGCACCTCGTAGCGGCGCATGTCGATGATCGCGTCGACGTGCTCGATGTCGACCGGGCACTCCTCGACGCAGGCCCCGCACGTCGTGCACGACCACAGCACGTCCGGGTCGATCGTCGTAGGAACGAGCATCGTGGCGTCGCCGCCCACCCCGCCGAGCAGGCGATCGGCCGACGCAAACATGTTGTCGCGCAGCCCCATCACAACGAGCTTGGGGCTGAGCGGCTTACCCGAGGTCCACGCGGGACAGACCGACTGGCACCGCCCGCACTCGGTGCACGTCGCGAAGTC
>JBOGFU010000236.1:0-7629 GCA_050743545.1 Acidimicrobiales bacterium
ACCTCCACCAGATCGACATGGCGGCGCACCTCGTCGGCATCGAGTCGCCGACGTTCTGGCGGCGCGTCCGATCGACCGATGACCTGTTCGGCCGGCTGCGCGACGGCCTCGCACGTCGCTTTCCCGACGCCACCACCGTGGTGCTCTCGGACCACGGGATGTCGGTCCTGACGCGCCAGACGGGAATCCCCGAGTTGACGTCGCACCCCGCGTTCCCGTCGCGGTTCTTCGTCGCCCTCGACGCGACCATGGTGCGCCTGTGGTACCTCGACGAGGACGAGTCACTGCGGCGCGAGCTGCGCGAGCGGGTTGCCGGCCGTTTCTCGGGCCACTTCCTCACGCCCGAGGAGATCACGCGCTACCACCTCGACTTCGCGGACCGCCTCTACGGCGACGAGATCTTCCTCTTGGACCCCGGCACGGGCATCTTTCCTAACTTCCACTCCTTCATTCGTCCCAAGGCCATGCACGCCTACGCCCCCGAGGACCGCGACCAGTGGGGCATCTTCGTCGGCCCGCCTGACGCATCGTCGCTCGTGTCGGACCCGGTAGAGCTCACCGAGGTGAGCGCGCTGATTCGTGGCGCGCTCGCCTACGCGGGAGCCTGACGTGGGGGCCGTGACCGCTCGAGCGGGCGCCGCGTTCGTCCCCGCGGAGGCGGCCCCAGCCGTCGCCTCCGCGGGGACCACGCGCCTGGCGCCGGTCGTCACCGGCGCGTCGGTGGTCTTCGCCGGCGCCGCCGTCGGCCAAGTCGCGGGGTTCGTCTTCAACGCCGTCGGCGCCCACGCGCTGGGGCCAACGCGCTACGGCACCCTCGCCGCGAGCCTCGCGCTGCTCAGCCTCGCGAGCCCGCTCTTCACCGCGGCCCAGACGGTGGCCAGCCGAGAGACGACCTCGCTCATCTCGCGTGGGGAGTCGAGCCTCGTGCCGGCGCGGCTGCGCCGCTACGGCACCCGCGCGGCGCTGGGGGCCGCGCTGCTGGGGCTGCTCGTCGTGCTCGCGAGCCGGTGGGTCTCGTCGGTCTTCCACCTCGGGTCGGCGTGGTTCGTCGTCATCGTGGGTGCGACGATCCCGTGCTACATGGTCGGCCACGTGTTGGGCGGGGTCCTCCAGGGAGCGGAGCGCTTCCATCGCTTCGCCCTCGAGAGCGTGGTCGAGGGAGCGGCCAAGGCGGTGCTGGGGGTGCTGGCGGTGGCGGTGGTCTTTCACTCCGCGGTCATTGGCATGGCCGCGGTCATGTGCAGCTGCGCGCTGGGGTGCCTGACCTACGTCGTCCTCACCGTGCCCGTCGTCCGGCGCCTCGCGAGGGTCGACGCGCCAGTCGGCGTGGCGCGCGCCGCGACACGCGGTCGCACGAGCCCGGGCATCGTGGGCTACTCGGTCACCGCGCTCGCCACCTACGGACTGCTGTCGCTGATGCTCTCGGTCGACACCCTGGTCGCCAAGCACTACCTGCCCGGGAGGCTCGCCGGTCTCTACGCGGGGATTTCGGTCACGGGAAAGATCGACTTCTTCGCCACGTCGGCGCTCTTCGTCGTGGTCTTCCCGCTCTTTTCTCGCCACCACGACCAGGGCGGTGGGGCGCGTCGCTCGGTGCTGGCGAGCGGCGCGGTGGTGGCGAGCGTCTCGGGGGTGATCGTCGCGGCGCTCGCGTTGCGACCCTCGTGGGTCGTCGCACCCCTGCTGGGGTCGCGCTACCACGCGGCCGACGGCTACGTCGCGTGGATGGCGGCCATCTTCTCCCTCTACGCGCTGTCGTACCTGCTGTCGACGTACCTGCTCGCACGACGGCGTCGGAGCGTGATCGCGCTGCTCGCGGCGACGTTTGTGGTCCAACTCGCCGGCTTCTTCGTCTTCCACTCGACGATTGCCGATCTCATGGGCGTGCTCGCGGTCAGCTTCGGCTTCCTGCTCGTGGGTGCCGCGCTGCTCGCGGGCCACGCACCCGCACACCCGGGCGTGCTCCCCGCGGGCGCCGCGCCGACGAGCGCGTGGACCGGCGCCGCGAGCGCGGGGCGGGGTCTCTCGGCGGGCTGGGACGAGGTCATCGTCACCGAGGTCACGCGCGCGGTCGGTCCGGCGCCGGTGTTGCTCTCGGGGAGCCGCGCGCTGGGCACGGCGAGCCCGGCGAGCGACTGTGACGTCTCGGTCGTCATCTCCCTGTGGCGCACGGTGCGCACCGTCGCGCGCCTCGGCCGGGTGTCCGAGCGCCTTAGCGCCGAGCTCGGCGTTCGCGTGAGCGTCAATCCGGTTCCGCGATTCCGACTCCTTCGACCATCGGGGAGCCTGTTCGTCGACAAGCTGGCCGCCGAGGCGGTGGTCCTCGCCGCGCCGTCGGGGTGGTCGCTGCCGCGTCGTCGGCCCAATGGCGTGACGTCGTTTGCCGCGTCGTCGGCGTTGCTGTCGGCGGTCCAAGAGCTGTTGCGCGGGTTCGACACGCGAGCCATGAGCGAGGGTGCGCCGTCGGGGTCGACTCGATCGCTGCGCAAGGCGGTGCTACTGATCGCCCAGGTCCGGCTCCTGCGCACGGGGGCCTACGAGTCCGACCTCGACGCCGCCCTCACGCGCCTCGGGGCTAGCGGCTCGGGGGCGAGCGGCGATGGCGCCGTGTCGGTCGCGCTCGGCGCGCGACTCGCGCGGGCGCTGGCCGAGCCCGACCCCGTCGACGGGTTCGTTGGGGTGCGCGAGTGCGCGCTCGGCGAGCTCGGCGACGCCACCGCGCCACCCCTGTCGATGTCGAGGGGCGCCGCGCTGGTGCGCAACGCTCAGTACGCGGTGGTCGCGCGACTTCGCGGCCGACCGCGATGGGGGAGCCTGCTGACCACGCGCTCGGCCGAGATGGACCTCGCTCGCGTTCAGGTCGACCTGCTCGGCGCGCTCAGCCCGGGTGCGGCGCGCGGCCTCGACGACGCGCGGTGGACGGCGACGGTGTCGAGGCTGCCTCGCGTCCTCGCGGGTCACGCCTCGACCTGGGAGGCGCTACGCGACGCCACGCTGGTCGAGTGGGGCGACGCCCACCCACTCGTGGGGCTGTGCGCGTGAGGGTCGTGCTCACGTACGCGGGGCTGCGCCCCGGCGGCGTGACCGCGGACGTGCGCAACCTCGAGCAGGGCCTCAGGGAGCGTGACGTCGACGTCGTCGTCGCGGGGGGCCTGGGTGAAGTGGGGCGACACGTGCGCGCAGCCGAGTGCGTGGTCCACGTCTTCGCGTCGATGCCGTCGATGACGACCTACGGATCGCTCCTCTGGGGTCGCGCGTGTGGCCGCCCCCTCGTGTGGACACCGGTGTTCCACCCCAGCCGTCCGCGCAGCTGGGTCGGCTACGGACCGGGGCGCGCGATGGAGGCGTTCGACCGCGTCGCGCCCCAGGCGGCGCGGCTCGTCAACGGCGTCATCGCCGCCACCGACGCCGAAGCGGACTTCTTTCGCCACCTCGGCACGCCCCTGGTCGAGACCATCGCCCCGGCGGTGGCGTCGACGTCGCGCGCGCTCACCGGCGACGCGCGCCGCGACGCGCGCGCCTCCTTCGGCCTCGGCGACGAGCCCGTGGTTCTCGTCGTGGCCCGCGCCGCCAACGCACGGCGCAAGGGCCTGGCCTACGCGCGCGACGTCTTTTGCGAACTGCGTCGGCGCGTTCCCGCGGCGCGGCTCCTGCTCCTCGGCTACGAGTCCGACGGCCCGCTGGTCGATGAGCCCGGCGCCGTGGCGACGGGGTGGGTCGGCCCCGACCGCGCCGGGGCGGCCTACGGGTGCGCGGACGTCTTGTTGGTCTCGTCGATCTACGAGGGTCTGCCCCGCGCGGTCGTCGAGGCGTGGAGCCACGAGCTCCCCGCGGTGGTGACCGATCGGGTCGCGCTCGCCCCCCTCGTGCGCACCGGCGCGGGGGAGGTCGTGGCCTTCGGCGACGTCGACGGGGGCGCCGACGCGCTCGAGCGCGTCGTGACCGACGCCGACCGCGCTCGCGCCTACGGGGCCAAGGGTCGCGCGCTCGTCGAGGGTGGGTTTCTGCTCGCCGACCACGTCGAGCGAACGATGTCGATGTACCAGGACGTGAGCGCGATGATCAAGACCGGTAAGGGCGCTGGCCGTGACCACCGTCGCGAGTAGTCGCCCGCTCTCGTCGAGCTCGTCGCGGCGCGAGGCCGCGCGGCTCCACGCGCCCGGGCTGAGCGTCATCGCGGGCGCGGCGCTCGTCGTCCTGCGTCGCGTCGTCTTCACCGGCGGCGTCCCCGCGGGCACCGACATGCTCGGCTTCGTCTCTCGCGCTGCCCAGAACGCGTCGCTGAGCCGGATCGTCGACGCGTGGAGCCCCGGGTCCTTCGGCGCCCGGCGGGTCTTCACCTTCGACAACGTCCTCGGCCTCGTGACCTTGGCGACGCGAAATCCGATGCTGACGGTCAAGCTCTTCGACGCGGTGACCTTCGTCGGAGCGGGCGTCGGCGCCTACGCGCTGTGCTGGTCGTGGTTCGCGCGCCGCCGCGCGGCGACCCTGGCCGGGCTCTTCTACATGCTCTCGCAGGCGTCGCTCACGCGTTGGGGGAGTGGCCAGCTCAACGTCGAGATCATCATCGCGCTCGCGCCGGCGGTCTTCCTCGCCTGGTCGACCTGCCTCACCCGCTTCTCGGTCGCGCGCGCGATCCTCCTCTCCCTCGTCCTGGGGTTCGGCTTCGTGGTCCGCGCCGACCTCATGCTCTACCTCGCGCCCTTCGTGCTCCTCTACACGATCGTCGTCCTCGTCATGACGCCGACCCGTCGCGCGACCCTCGTCAACGCAGCGCTGTCGCTGTGCGTCGCGGCGCCGGCGACGGTCGCGCTCAACGCCGCGTGGCTGACGCCGACGCTGACCGGGTTTCGCGCCCAGTATCAGACGCTGAGCCAGATCTTCCCGACGAGCCAGCTCACGTCGCGCAGCCTCGACCTCTACCCGTCGCTCGTGGGGTTCGGTCGTGAGATCGGCTACTTCGGCTTCACCGGCACCGAGACGTGGTTCTCCTACCCGCACCTGCCCCTGTGGGCCTACTACGCGTTCGCGACGCTCATCCCGGTGCTCGCCTACAGCGTGAGCTGGTGGCGCCGCGACGCGCGCAGCGTCTTCCTCGTCCTCGCCGCGGTGGTCGCGACGCTCGCCGCGCCGGGCGCGCGCGCGCCGCTCGGTGCGATCTACCTGTGGGCGACTCGCCACGTCCCGGTCGCGGGCAACCTTCGTGACCCCAACCGCTGGCTGATCGTCCAGGCGCTCGCCTACGCGCTGCTCGCGGGGGTCGCGATCGACCGCGTCGCGCAGAGGGCGCCGAGGTGGGTCAGCGCGCTCGCGGCGCGAGTCAGCCCCCGGCGACTCGCGGGCGTGGTGGCGCGTCACCCCCGAGCGGGTCGCGCGGGGGTCGTGGGAGCACTCGCCGTCGCGTCGCTGGTGCCCGTCGCGCCGACGCTCGTCGTCGGTCTGCGCACCTGGCACGTGACGGCGGGCCAGGCCGCGCTGATGCGCGCGGTGTCGGCGTCGGCGGGACCGCCCGGGATGGTGGCGTCGGTGCCCTTCAACCAGGACTACCAGTTCGTCAGCCAGGGCACCTACCAGGGCTACGAGCACGACCTCGGCTACGAGAGCACGCTGTTCACCCACCGCGGCGCGGTCGGTGACGGCAGCTGGAACCAGCGCTCGGCCAACCTCCTCGCCTACGACGCGACGCTCCTCGACGCGCGCGACCCGGCGTTCGCCCGCGTGCTGGGCAGCGTGGGGGTCCGCGACCTCACCAGCTTTGACTACCCGCTTGTCGCCCCCCAACTCCTCAGCCCCACCGTCGGCCCCGTCACCCAGCAGTCGGTGGTCGCGGCGATGGCCGGGCTCGCGAAGGTGGCGGGCAACGCCGCGGGGAGCGACTTTCGCATCACGGGGTCGGCGTCGCCCCTGTCGTTCCGCTCCGACGTCGCGGTCGTCCTCGGCGGCGACCAGGGGCTCGCCGCTCTCGCCGACTGGCCCGGGATTCACCTGTCCGACTGGGCGGCGTTCACGGCCGACGACGTGATATCGACCAAGGGGTTTGGCGCACTGCTCACCATGATCCGTCACGCCGACCTCGTGCTCGTCGCCGACGAGCGCCCGGTCGACATCGCCGTTGAAGGCGCGACGCCGTTGGCGAGCGTGGCGGGCATCACGAGCGACCCCCAGCTCGACCGCGAAGAGACCGACGTCCCCACCGACCAGAGCGCCCAGCGCGGCTCGCTCTACGACTTCTCGTCGCCGATCCCCCAACCGCTGTCGACCTCCAGCTCGTCGGTCGTCACGGTGCGCCACGGGCGGTCGGCCGAGGTGTGGGTAAGGGTGCTGGCGTCGGCCCAGGCGGCGACCGTGAAGGTCAGCGTCGACGGGCGCGTGGTCGGCTCGGTGACCCCGGTGACCGTGGGTCCCGGGGGCTTCGAGTGGATTCAGGTGGGCGCGACGCGCCTCGCCCCCGGTCCCCACCGGGTCAGCGTGTCGGCGACCGCGTCGAGCTTCGGTGACAGCTACGAGGTCGCCGAGGCTCGGCTCGTCACGCCGTCGTCGCTGCGCGCGACCGAGGCCGCGCTCAACCTGGCCCTCGCCGCGTCGGCGACGCGAATCGGCTACGCGTTCGACCTGAGCGACGTGGGCAAGTGGGGGTGGGCCGCGCTCTCGAAGCGCCTCGCCCCCATCGGGCCCAGCGCGTTCTCCCTGCACGCGTGGTCCGTTCCGCGCGGCGCGAACACCGTGACGTCGACGGTGGCGGCACCCGACGGCGCGAGCGCGACGGGCTTTCGCGTCGTGGGCGGGCGCTCGGTCTACTCGGTCGCCGAGGTCCGCTACCACGTCGCCCAAGACTGGTCCGACCGGCCCTACGTCTACCTCGAGTTCCAGGGCACGGGCAGCGGCAACGAGTACACGGTCATCTTCGACTTCGGCCAGGACGGGTCGCGCCAGGCGCGCTACGTGATCGACGACACGTCACGGGGTTGGCGCGAGCTCGCGTTCCCCACCGCGTCACCCGAGCCCGGGGGAGGCCCGACCGACTGGTCGGCGGTCACGTCGGTGCGCGTCGCGCTCGCGAGCAAGTCGGCCACCGGCGCCTTCGCCCTCGGCGTGCCGCTGCCGTCGACCTCGGTGAGTGACTTCTCCGTCTCTCTACCGATGGTTGCCGGCAGCGCCGGACTCCGCGGCGCGCTGCGGCCGGTGTGCGTGGGACCGCGAGCCCCGGCGCCCGCCTACAACGCGACCACCCGGGCCATCGAACTCTCGGTCGCCGACGCCAACTCGTCCTGTCGCCTCTACGTGGCGCCGAGCGCCGGGTGGAGTCAGCGCGCCGCGACGCCGGTCCCGGCGACGCGCGTGGGCCTGGAGCGCTGGTCCTACTCCTTTGACGCCCCGCGTCACGGCGTGCTCGTGTGGACCCAGGCCTTCGACCCGCTGTGGCGCCTCGTGAGCCCCGCTGGCTCGCTCGCGGGGACCCCGGTGATGTCCGTGGCGACGGGGTTTGAGCTGGGCGCCGGACACCACGCCGGTGTCCTCGCCTTCACCGGTGAGACCGGCGCCGTCGAGGGAGCGGCCATCTCCGCGGGCGCGCTGGTTGTCCTGCTCGTCGGTCTCCTCCTGTGGTCGCGCCCCCCCGGCTCGCCGACC
>JBOGFU010000237.1:0-3443 GCA_050743545.1 Acidimicrobiales bacterium
GGCCCGCGCGGGCCGGGAGGCTGGGGCTGTCGTGGGCCGAGTCGACGCGGTGGGGGTCAAGGGCGCGGTTCGCGCCGTCCTCGCCGTGGTCGCGGCCGCCGCGCTCGCGCTAGGCCCCGGGGCCTCCGCGTCCGGCGCCAAGACCATTCCGCACGCCGTGCTGTGGGGCAACGGCCTCGGGGGCGCGTGGTTCGGCGAGAGCTCCGGGTCGATGCTCATCCCCATCGAGCACTGGCTGCACTCGGACCTGGTCCACGAGAGCTCGCTCGACGAGTCCAAGTGCGGGGTGACGTCGACCTACGCGTGTGGTTCGCTCACCCTCTACATCGACTACGACACCCTCATCGGCTACTCGCTGGGCTTCGGCGGCGCGCCGATGTGGCGCACGGTCAAGGGGCTCGGCCCCGGCGACACCCTGGCGCGCGCGAAGAGGCTCTACGGCGCGAGGCTGACGACGTCGAGCCAGCAGGGCGGGGAGTGGTTCGCCACCACGACGTCGGGGCCGATCGAGGGCTTCCTGAGCGCGGACCCCTCCTCGCCAAACAGGGCGCACATCCTGTCGATCGACGCGGGGCTGGTGGGCTGTCCGGCGACGAGCCCGTAGGCGTTCGCGCGAAATCCCCCGGCCTACAGTGGGGCCGGTCGACGCGAAGGAGGTCCCATGTCCGGTGAGATGGAGCGCGAGGTTATCCGCGCGGCGCTGGTTCAGACCAAGTGGACGGGTGACAAGGCGTCGATGGTCGACGCCAGCGTCGCCCTCGCGCGCCGCGCCGCCGAGGCCGGCGCCCAGGTGCTGTGCTTCCAGGAGCTCTTCTACGGGCCCTACTTCTGCCAGGTCCAAGACCCCGCGTACTTCTCCTACACCGAGACGATCCCCGGGCCGACCTCCGACGTCATGCAGGAGCTCGCCGCGGAGACCGGGATGGTCCTCGTGGTGCCGATCTACGAGATGGAGCAGGAGGGTGTCTTCTACAACACCGCGTTCGTGCTCGACGCCGACGGGAGCTACCTCGGCAAGTACCGCAAGCACCACATCCCCCAGGTGAAGGGCTTCTTCGAGAAGTACTACTTCCGCCCCGGCAACATGGGCTTTCCCGTCTTCGACACCGCGGTGGGGCCGATCGGCGTCTACATCTGTTACGACCGGCACTTCCCCGAGGGCTGGCGCGCGCTGGGACTCAACGGCGCGCGCATTGTCTTTAACCCGTCGGCGACGAGCCGCGGGCTGTCGGCCTACCTCTGGAACTTAGAGCAGCCCGCCGCGGCGGTCGCCAACGAGTACTTCGTCGGCGCGATCAACCGCGTCGGCATCGAGGAGCTGGGCGACAACGACTTCTACGGGTCGTCGTACTTCGTCGACCCGCGCGGCCAGATGATCGGCGACGCGGGCTCGGGCTCCGACGACGACCTCATCATCCGCGACCTCGACATGGGGCTCCTGCGCGAGGTGCGCCACACCTGGGCCTTCTACCGCGACCGGCGCCCCGACAGCTACGAGGACCTGATCATCCCCTAGGAGGCGCGATGCGCACACTCATCACCGGCGGCACCGTGGTCAACGCCGACGGCGCGTTTGGCGCCGACGTCTTCGTCGACGGCGACACGGTCGAGGGCCTGGCCGCACCCGGCGCGACCACCGTCGAGAACTGGCGGGCGAGCGCCGAGCGCGTGATCGACGCCACCGGCCAGTACGTCATCCCCGGCGGTATCGACGTCCACACCCACATGGAGATGCCCTTCGGGGGCACGTTCTCGGTCGACACCTTCGAGACCGGCACGCGCGCCGCGGCCTTCGGCGGCACGACGACGATCGTCGACTTCGCGATCCAGTCGCGCGGCGAGAGCCTGCACGCGGGGCTCGACCGGTGGCATGCCAAGGCCGACGGCCACTGCGCGATCGACTACGGCTTCCATATGATCATGTCCGACGTTAACGACGTGTCCTTAAAGGAGATGGACCAGCTCGTCGACCTGGGCGTGACGAGCTTCAAGCTCTTCATGGCCTACCCCGGGGTCTTCTACTCCACCGACGGCGAGATCCTCCAGGCGATGCAGCAGGCCTCCTCCAACGGCGCGACGATCATGATGCACGCGGAGAACGGGATCGCGATCGACGTGCTCGTCGCCCAGGCGCTGGCGCGCGGTGAGAGTGACCCCAAGTACCACGGGATCACCCGGCCGTCGATCCTCGAGGGCGAGGCGACCCACCGCGCGATTGCCCTCGCGCGGGTCGCGGGCGCGCCGGTCTACTTCGTGCATCTGTCGGCGCAGGAGGCCCTCGCCGAGGTCGCCACGGCGCGTGACCGCGGCCAGCGGGTCTTCGCCGAGACGTGCCCGCAGTACCTGTTCCTCTCCGACGAGGATTTGGCCGCGCCGGGGTTCGAGGGCGCGAAGTACGTCTGCTCGCCACCCGTGCGCCCCAGGTCCCATCAGGCCGAGCTCTGGCGCGGGCTGCGCACCGACGACCTGTCGGTCATCTCGACCGACCACTGCCCCTTCTGCTTCAAGGAGCACAAGGAGATGGGGGTCGGCAACTTCGCCAAGATCCCCAACGGCCTGCCCGGGGTCGAGCACCGCGTCGACCTCATCTTCCAGGGGGTTCGCGCGGGTGAGATCTCCCTCGCGCGCTGGGTCGAGATCTGCGCGACGACGCCCGCGCGGATGTTCGGGCTCTTCCCGGTCAAGGGCGTCATCACCCCCGGCGCCGACGCCGACATCGTCGTCTACGACCCGAACGGCACCCACACCCTGTCGGCGTCGACCCACCACATGAACGTCGACTACTCGGCCTACGAAGGCCGCGAGGTGACGGGCGCGGTCACGACCGTGCTGTCGCGCGGCGCGGTCGTCATCGACCACTGCGACTACGTTGGGACGCCGGGCGCGGGGCGCTTCGTGAAGCGCGGCGCCAACGACCTGGCGCGCTAGCGATGGATTTCGGACTCGTCGCCCAGACCAACCCGCCCGCGAGGGCGTTGGTCGAGCTCGCCCAGCGCGCCGAGGACGCGGGGTTCAGCCACTTCTGGACCTTCGACTCGACGGTGCTGTGGCAGGAGCCCTTCGTCATCTACTCCCAGATCCTCGCCGCGACGTCGCGCATCAAGGTCGGCACGATGGTGACCAACCCCCTCACGCGCGACTGGACGGTCACCGCGTCGCTCTTCGCGACCCTCGACGAGATGTTCGGTCCGCGCACCGTGTGCGGGATCGGCCGCGGCGACTCGGCGGTGCGCGTGACGGGGGGATCGCCGGCGTCGCTCAAGACCCTGGGCGAGGCCATGGCCGTGATCAAGGGGCTCGTCGAGGGCCGCACGGTGACCTACCGCGGCACCCCGGTGCACTTCCCGTGGGTCGCCGAGGGCCACTTGGACGTCCTCATGGCCGCCTACGGACCGCGCGCGCTGGAGCTCGCCGGGAGCGGCGCCGACGGGCTGGTCATGCAG
>JBOGFU010000238.1:0-2542 GCA_050743545.1 Acidimicrobiales bacterium
GGCGCGCCGAGGTCGCGCGCCGCGGCGTGGAGGACGCCGCGGCGAGCGCGCTCGACATCGCCGGGGCCGACGGGCGCCCGGTCTACGTCGACGTCGACCTCGACGCCGCGGACCGCGCGGCGGTGCCCGGGTGCCCCGCGGCGGTCCCGGGGGGTCTGAGCGCCGACGAGGTGCGCCGCTTCGTGCGCACCGTGTGCTCCGACCGGCGCGTCGCCGCGATCGACTTCACCGAGGTCGACGTCGGCCGCGACAGCGACGACCAGCGCACCGTGCGCTTGGTGGCGCTATGCGTCTTGGAGGCCCTCGCGGGGGTCGCGGGCCGCGCGGCGTGACCGTCGTCGTGGGGGTCGAGCCCCTCTCGCGCGCGCAACTCATCGCGGTCGCGCGCGGCTTCGAGCCCGTGGAGGTCTCCGCGGAGGCGCTCGCGCGACTCGACCACCGCCGCGCGGCGATCGACGCGATGGTCGCGTCCGGTGAGCCGGTCTACGGGCTCTCGACCGGCTTCGGCGCGCTCGCGTCGACCTACATCTCACCCGAGCAGCGCGCCGACCTCCAGCGATCGCTGATTCGCAGCCACGCCGCGGGAATCGGCGACGACGTCGAGACCGAGGTCGTGCGCGCGATGATGGCGTCGCGCCTGTCGACGCTGTGCTCGGGGGTGACGGGGGTCCGCTCGTCGACCGCGCTCGCCTACGCGGCGTTGCTCAACGCGCTGGTGACCCCGGTGGTCCACGAGTACGGGTCCCTGGGCTGCTCGGGGGACCTCGCACCCCTCGCCCACGTCGCGCTCTGCCTCATGGGCGAGGGCGACGCGCGCGACCCCGGGGGGCGTCGGATGGCGTCGGCCGACGCGCTCGCCGCGGCGGGTCTCGCGGCGGTGCCCCTCGCCGAGAAGGAGGGCCTCGCGCTCATCAACGGCACCGACGGCATGCTCGGCCAGCTGGTCCTCGCGGTCGACGACCTCGCCGCGTTGCTCGCGCACGCCGACGTCGCCGCGTCGATCTCGATCCAGGCGCTGCGCGGGACTGCGCGCGTCTACGCCGCCGACGTCGTGGGGCTGCGGCCCCACCCCGGCCAGCTGGCCAGCGCGGCCAACATCGTGATGCTCCTCGAGGAGTCGCCCATCGTCTCGTCGCACCTCGACGACCCGACCCAGGTCCAGGACGCCTACTCGCTGCGGTGCGCGCCCCAGGTCCACGGCGCGGCGCGCGACACGCTGGCCTACGCGACGCGCGTCGCCGACGTCGAGCTCGCGTCGGCGATCGACAACCCCTCGGTGCTCGCCGACGGCAGCCTGGTGTCCAACGGCAACTTCCACGGCGCGCCGGTGGGCTACGCGCTGGACGTCCTGGCCATCGCCGCCGCCGACGTCGCGTCGATCGCCGAGCGGCGCACTGACCGACTCCTCGACGCCCAACGCAGCTTCGGGCTGCCGCCCTTCCTCGCCCACCAGGCGGGGGTCGACTCGGGGCTCATGATCGCCCAGTACGCCCAGGCGGCGATGGTCGCCGAGATGAAGCGCCTCGCGTCGCCGGCGAGCGTCGACTCAATCCCGTCGTCGGGGATGCAAGAGGACCACGTGTCGATGGGCTGGCACGCCGCGCGAAAGCTCCGTCGCTCGATCGCCGCGCTGACCGACGTGCTCGCCGTCGAGCTCCTCGCGGGCGCGCGCGCGATGGCGCTGCGCGCGCCCCTCGTGGGCTCGCCCGCGACGATGGACGTCGTCGCGCGCGTCAACGCCGTCACCGGGGGACCCGGCCACGACCGCTGGCTCGCCCCGGAGATCGCCGCGGTCGCCGAGCTCGTGCGCGACCGCTCGCTGCTCGAACTCGTCCACCGCTCGGTCGCGCTGGTCTAGGGGGCTCGGGTGCTCGGGGCGAGGCCGGTGCGCGCGGCGCGCGGCACCGCGCTCAGCGCGCGAGGGTGGCCCCAGGAGGCCGCGCTGCGCATGCTGATGAACAACCTCGACCCCGAGGTCGCCGAGCGCCCCGACGACCTCGTCGTGTACGGGGGGACCGGTCGAGCCGCGCGCGACTGGGCGAGCTTCGACGCGCTCGTGCGCACGCTCACCACCCTCGGCGCCGACGAGACCATGCTGGTCGCGTCCGGTCGTCCGGTGGGCGTGTTCAGAACCCACGAGTGGGCGCCGCGCGTGCTCATCGCCAACTCCAACCTGGTGCCCGACTGGGCGACCTGGCCCGAATTCCGGCGTCTCGAGGCCCTGGGGCTCACGATGTACGGCCAGATGACCGCGGGGTCGTGGATCTACATCGGCACCCAAGGCATCCTCCAGGGGACCTACGAGACCTTCGCCGCCGTGGCCGCCAAGCGATTCGGGGGCACGCTGGCGGGCACGCTGACCCTCACCGGGGGCGCGGGGGGGATGGGCGGCGCCCAGCCCCTCGCGGTGACGATGAACGGCGGGGTCTGCCTGGTGGTCGACGTCGACGCGTCGCGCCTCGCGCGCCGCGTCGAGCACCGCTACCTCGACGAGTGGACGAGCGACCTCGACGCCGCGCTCGCGCGCGTGACGGCAGTGCGC